>JACCSM010000520.1 GCA_013698525.1 Rubrobacteraceae bacterium | reverse complement strand
TTGCGGCCGTTGAGCTGGAAGTGCCCGTGCACGACGAGTTGACGCGCCTGCGGGCGGCTGGTGGCGAAACCCAACCTGTAGACGACGTTGTCCATCCTGAGCTCCATGAGCCTTAGGAGGTTCTCACCAGAGACGCCCTGCATCCTGGTTGCCCTGTCGTAGGCCCGCCTGAATTGCTTCTCGGAGACCCCGTAGTACCAGCAGGCCTTCTGCTTCTCCATGAGCCTCAGGCCGAACTCGGTCTGGCGATGCCTGCCCCTTCCGTGCTCTCCGGGCGGGTATGGCTTCTTCTCCAGCGGGTTCTTCCGCATGGACGAGAGCATTACCCCGGCCCGCCGGTCTCTCCTGCCCCTAGGTCCTGTGTAACGCGCCATGTACCTACCCCCTGCGCCTCTTGGGCGGCCTGCACCCGTTGTGAGGCTGGCCCGTAACGTCCTTTATGGAGAGCACCTCTATGCCCATGGACTGGAAGGTGCGGGCGGCCATGTCCCTACCCGAGCCGTGGCCCTTGACCTCGATGTCGGCTCGCCTCATGCCCTGGTCCATAGCCTTGTTCGCGCAGCTCTCGGCCGTCATCTGGGCCGCGAACGGCGTGCTCTTGCGGCTCCCCTTGAAACCGAGCGACCCCGCCGATTCCCAGGCGATGACGTTGCCTTCCTGGTCGCTGACGGAGACTATGGTGTTGTTGAATGAGCTCTTTATGTGGACCACGCCGGTCGTTACGTTCCTGCGGACCCTGCGGCGCGACCTGCTCGCCCCGCGCGGGCGTTGCCGCTGTTGCCTCTGCCTGCCCATCTACCTCTTCTTCCTCCCGCCTATCGACGGCTTCGGTCCCTTGCGCTGGCGGGCGTTCGTCTTTGTACGCTGCCCACGCACGGGAAGGCCCCTGCGGTGCCTGATGCCCCTGTACGTTCCGATGTCTATAAGCCGCCTGATGTTCTGCTGCGTCTCACGCCTCAGGTCGCCCTCGACCTCGACGTTCTGGTCTATGTAGGTCCTGATCTTACCGACCTCTCCCTCGGCCAGGTCACGCACCTTCGTGTCAGGGTCGACCTCGGCGCCGCTGCAGATCTTCCTCGCCGTCGAACGGCCTACGCCGTAGATGTAGGTAAGCCCTACCTCGACCCTCTTCTCCCTTGGGAGGTCTACCCCTGCTATCCGCGCCATGTTAGCCCTGCCTCTGCTTGTGGCGGGGGTTCGTGCAGATAACCCGCACCACCCCTCGACGCCTTATTACCTTGCACCGCTCGCATATCGGTTTCACGCTCGCCCTGACTTTCACGACCCTCTCCTCTTCTTATGTCCTGAACCTGTAGGTGATCCGTCCCCGGCTCAAGTCGTAGGGGCTCAACTCCACCTTCACCCTGTCACCCGGCAATATCCGGATGTAGTTCATCCGCATCTTGCCGGAGATGTGCGCCAGCACGTTGTGCCCGTTGTCGAGCTCAACCCGGAACTGCGTGTTGGGCAGCGCCTCGGTTACGGTGCCTTCAACCTCTATGACGTCTTCTTTGGCCAAGGACCTCCTCTTCTCGAGTAGTTACAAGATGGCTGAAGCCAAACAAATATCTTACCACGCCTAAGTGGACGCTCGCTATCCGCCCGAGCCCCCGTTTTCCGTCAACACCAGGGGGCCGTTCTCGGTAACGGCTATGGTATTCTCGAAGTGTGCCGAGAGGGAGCCGTCGGCCGTGTAGATGGACCACCCGTCCCACTCGCTAAGGCGGATATCGTAGTCGCCGAGCGTGATCATGGGCTCTATGGCGAAGGTCATCCCGGGGAGCAGGCGCGGACCCGTACCCGGAGAGCCGTAGTTCGGGATCTGGGGGTCCTCATGCATCTGACGCCCGACCCCGTGGGAGACCAGGTCCCTTACGACCCCGTAACCGCGCGACTCGGCGAGGGATTGTATCGCGTGGCCGACGTCACCAAGTCTTTTGCCAGCCCGCATCTGATCCGTCGCCGCTGCGAGACACTCTCTCGTGGTCCCGAGCAACCTGACGACCTCATCGGGCACATGCCCGACAGGGACGGTGGTCGCCGAGTCGGTTACGAAGCCCTCGTAGCGGACGCCGACGTCGAGAGAGATTATGTCGCCGGTCTTCAGGCGGTAGGAGCCAGGGATGCCGTGCACTATCATGGCGTTTGGGGACGCGCAGATCGAGGCCGGGAACCCCTGATACCCCTTGAACTCGGGCTTGCCTCCGCGGTCGTAGATGAACTCCTCGGCGAGGCGGTCGAGTTCCCGCGTCGTCACGCCCGGCCTGACGTTCTCCTCGAGCAGCTTCAGGCAGGCTGCGGTTATCCGCCCACCCTCGGCCATCGCCTCGAGCTCCGTCTTGCTCTTGCGGACGATCAAGCGTCGTCCTCTCGCCCGACGGTCCCTAGGATGTCCTCGGTGACCTTCGGGATCTCCTGCTCGGCGTCGACCGTGATCAGGAGGCCGCGGTCGGCGTAGTAGTCCTTTAAAGGCTCGGTCTGGTCGTGGTAGATCTCGAGCCTGCGCCTGATCGCGTCCTCGGCGTCGTCCTTGCGCTGGATAAAAGGGCCCTCGTCGTCCTCGGGCGGCGGGTCGTACTCGACGTGGTAGATCTTGCCCGTAGCCTGGCTCTGGCGCCTTCCCGAGAGCCGCTCCACGAGCGCATCGTCGGGCGCTTCGAGGGCGACGACCGCGTCGAGCTTTTCTCCGATCTCGTCCAGCGCCTCCTCCAGGGCTTCAGCCTGGGCCTCGTTGCGGGGGAAGCCGTCGAGTAGCCAGGAGTCTGCATCGTCCAGGTAAGACTTGGCCATCTCGACGATGACCTCGTCTGGCACCAGCTCGCCCCTGTCGTTGTAGTCCTGCACCTTCTTGCCGAGCTCCGAGCCCGACTTTATCTCGGCCCGCACTATGTCTCCCGTTGAGATGTGCGTGGCGCCGACCCTATCTGCGAGGCGCTGCGCCTGCGTTCCCTTGCCCGCTCCCTGGGGCCCAAGCAGGATAACCCTCATCGCTTCTTCAGGAACCCTTCGTAGTTACGCATCATCAGCTGGCTCTCGAGCTGGCGCACCGTGTCGAGCGAGACGCCGACCACGATAAGCATCGAGGTGCCGCCGAGGAAGATCGAGTTCCCGAGGTTCAGGGTGCCCGAGATCAGGTAGGGCAGAACGGCGACGACGGCCAGAAACAGGGCGCCGAAGAGCGTGATCCTGGTCAGCACGTTGTTCAGGTAGATGGCCGTCGGCTGGCCCGGCCTGTAGCCGGGGACGTAGCCGCCGCTCTTCTTGAGGTTGTCGGCGTGCTCGACGGGGTTGAACTGCACCGCCGTGTAGAAGTAAGTAAACATGATGATGAGCATAGCGTAGAGGATCAGGTAAGGCGCGCCCCCCGCGTTGAAGAAGGACGAGAGCCGGGCGAGTATAGAGTTCGGGTCCCCGCTGGAGGCCAGTTGCGCGAGTACGACGGGGAAGAGCAGCAAGGAGGAGGCGAAGATGATCGGGATGACGCCAGCCATGTTGACCTTAAGTGGCAGGTAAGTAGTCCCGCCCTGGCTCATCCTGCGCCCGACCTGCCGCTTGGCGTAGGTGATCGGGATCCTGCGCTGGCCTTCGTTGACGAACACGATGGCGGCGACGATTATGACGGCCAGAAGCCCAAGGATAACCACCGTGAGCACATCACCGTTCTCCCTGAGCGCCGTGATGGCCACCGGCGCCTGCGAGAGGATCGAGGCCGTTATGATGAGCGAGATGCCGTTGCCGAGGCCCCTCTGGCTTATGAGCTCGCCGAACCACATCGTGAGCATCACGCCGGCTGTAAGGGTAACGATGGCGACGAGAATCTGGATCGGGGTCGTCCCCGCGAGCGCCCCGCCGCCCTGCGCCGAACGGAAGAACAGGACCATCGCGACGGACTGGATGAGCGCGAGCGCGAGCGTGAAGTAGCGGGTGTACTGCGTGATCTTCTGCTGCCCCGTCTCACCTTCTTTGGCGAGTTCCTGAAGACGCGGGATGGCGACCGTCATAAGCTGCATCACGATCGCCGCCGTTATGTACGGCATGATCCCCAGCGAGAAAACCGCGAAGTTGTTGAAGGCTCCGCCCGTGAAGGTCCCGAACAGTCCCGTTATGGGGTTGTTGCTCTGAAGACCGCCACCGAGGACGCTTGGATCGACCCCGGGCAGGGGTATGTAGGCCCCGAGACGGTACGCCGCCAACATGGCGAACGTGAACAGGAGCTTTCTTTGTAGCTCCGGGATTTTCCAGGCGTTGGCTAAGGATCCCAACATCTCTACCGCTCCAGTACCTCGACGCTTCCGCCGCCAGCCTCTATCTTCTCCCTCGCTGACTTGGAGAACGCGTGCGCCTTTACCGCAACGGCGCGCCCTGCGTCCCCGTCGCCGAGGATCTTGATGAGCTCGGCCTTCTTCCTGACGAGCCCGGCAGCCCGCAGCTCGTCAGGACCTATCGTATCACCGGGGACGCCCTCGAGTTCGCCGAGGTTCACGGGCGCGTAGACGGTCGGGCGGGCAACCGTGTGGCGGCCCCTGGCCTCGCCCTTCAAGCGCGGCAGCCGCCGCTGCAGCGGCATCTGCCCGCCCTCGTAGCCTGCGAACGCGGAGACGCCGGAGCGGGCACCAGCGCCCTTGTGGCCACGTCCTGAAGTCTTGCCGCGTCCAGAGCCCGTGCCGCGCCCTACGCGCTTGCGAGCCTTCTTCGAGCCTGGGGCACCCTTTAGTTCGTTCAGCCTCACCGCTAATCCACCTCCTCGGCCTCGACGAGGTGCTGCACCTTGTGGACCATGCCCCTGATCTGGGGCGTGTCCTCATGTACCCTCGAGTCCCTTATGCGCTTGAGACCAAGGGCGCGCACCGTACGCTTATGACCCTGCTTGGAGCCTACGACGCTCCTTACCTGCGTGACCTTGAGGGGGCTCATTGTGTGATCTTCACCCCTCGCGTCTGCTCGATGTCGGCCTTGCTGCGCAGCCTCTGAAGCCCCTCGACAGTGGCCTGTACGAGGTTCACCGAGGTCGTCGAGCCGAGGGCCTTGGTGAGCACGTCCTTGATGCCGGCGAGCTCCAAGACGGCCCTGACTCCGCCGCCCGCGATCACACCAGTACCCTCGGAGGCCGGCTTGAGGAGCACCAGAGAGCTCTCGAACTTGCCGGTGACCCCGTGAGGGATAGTGGTGTTGCGCATCGGTACGTCGAACATGTTGCGCTTGGCCCTGTCCTGGCCCTTCTGGATGGCGGCGGGGACGGTATTTGCCTTCCCGAGTCCCGCGCCGACCCTGCCCTTGCCGTCGCCCACGACCACGAGGGCCGAGAAGTTGAAGCGCCGGCCACCCTTGACGACCTTGGCGACTCGCCGGATCTCGACGACCCTGTCCTGGAGATCCGAGGCCCCGTCGCGCTGACGGCCGCCGCGCCCTCCGCCCTGTCTGTTATCGCTTCTTGATCGTCCCAAGATACTTCCTCCTAAAAGTTAGAGCCTCAGTCCGCCCTCGCGGGCGCCCTCGGCGAGCGCCGCTATGCGTCCGTGGTACTTGTTTCCGCCCCTGTCGAAGACGACCGCCTCTATCCCGGCCTCGGAGGCCTCATTCGCGATCAAGGCTCCGACCTTGCGGGCTGCGTCCTTGCGGTTCTCGGCCTCTCCCACCTGGCGGGAGTCTGCAGCCGCGAGCGTCTCTCCCGCGTCGTCGTCGATGAGCTGGGCGTAGATGTGCACGTTGGAGCGGTACACGGAGAGGCGCGGCCTGGCGGCCGTGCCAGCCAACTTGCGCCTGACGCGCTTGCGCCGCTTCTCCCTGTGCATCCGCTTTTCTAGAACAGCCATAGATCCTCCTACTATCCGGCCTTGCCGACCTTACGCCGGATCTGCTCGTCGCTGTAGCGGATGCCCTTGCCCTTGTAAGGCTCGGGCGGACGGACCATCCGGATCTCCGCTGCCGTCTGGCCTACCCTCTGCTTGTCTATCCCGCGCACGATAATCGTCGTGGCGTTCGGGACCTCGAACTCTATCCCCTCGCGGGGTGAGATCGAGACGGGATGTGAGTAGCCGACCTGCAGATTGATGTCGCTCCCCTGCAGGGCGGCCCTGTAGCCGACGCCGGCGATGTTCAGCGTCTTCGTAAACCCTTCCGTCACGCCCGTTACGGCGTTGTGGATCAGGGATCGCGTAAGTCCGTGCATCGCCCGATGCTCGGGCGTGTCCGTGGCCCGCTCGACTATTACGTTGCCGTCCTCCTGCCTTACCTCGACCCCGCGGCCCACTGGCACCGTGAGCTCGCCCTTCGGGCCGTTCACCTTTACGCTGCGGTCCGAGAGCTCGACGCTGACCGCGCCGGGGACCTCGACAGGCGCCTTCCCGATTCTCGACACTGTTCACTACCTCCCTAGTAGACGAAGCACAGGACTTCGCCGCCGACGCCCCTGCGCCTGGCCTGGTGGTCTGTCAGGATCCCCTGGGAGGTCGAGAGTATCGCCACCCCGAGCCCGTCGAGCACGCGGGGGATGCTCGTCTGGTTGCGGTAGACCCGTCGTCCTGGGCGGCTCATTCGCCTGAGGCCAGCGATGCCGCGGCTACCGTCGGGGGCGTACTTCAGGGCTATGACGAGCCTCCTCTCGACCCCGCTCCCGCGCTCGGAGACGTCCTGAACGTAGCCTTCCTCCCGGAGAATCCTGGCGATCTCCGCTTTCATCTTCGAGTGCGGTATCTCGACCGTCTCCTGCTTCGCCATGTGCGCGTTGCGGATGCGCGTCAGGAAATCCGCTATAGGATCGTTAACCGACATGATTTTCTACCAACTCGCTTTCGTTACGCCAGGGATCTTCCCCTCGTGCGCCAGCTCCCTGAGGCAGATCCGGCACAGCCCGAACTTCCTGTAGTAGCCCTGCGCCCGGCCGCACCTCTGGCAACGGTTGTACTCCCTGACCGCGTACTTCTGCTTTTTCTGCTGCTTTACCAGCAAAGCCTTTCTCGTCATTTCCTACCTCTCAACTCTGCCTGAACGGCATCCCGAGGAGCCGCAAGAGCTCCCGCGCCTCATCGTCGCTCTCCGTCGTCGTCACGATCGCCACGTCGAGCCCACGGGTCTTGTCTATGGAGTCGTAGGAGATCTCGGGGAAGATAACCTGCTCTCTCAGGCCTATCGCGTAGTTCCCGCGCCCGTCGAAGGAGGCGGGGCTAACGCCCCTGAAGTCCCTGACACGCGGTAGGGCTATCGAGATAAAGCGGTCGAGGAACTCCCACATGCGCTCGCCGCGCAGCGTGACCCTCGCCCCGACAGGCATGCCCTCCCTGATCTTGAACCCTGCGATGCTCTTGCGGGCCCGCCTGAGCTGGGCCTTCTGGCCCGTGATCCTGGCGAGGTCCTCCATCGCGCCGTCGAGAGCGCGGCTGTTTACCACGGCCTCTCCGACGCCCATGTTCACCACGATCTTCTCCAGACCGGGCATCCGCATAGGGTTCTCGATGCCGAACCTCTCCTCGAGATCGGGGACGACCTCCTCGGCGTACCTATCTCTCAACCTAGCCATCGATATCCTTCCCTGACTTCTTTCCGACCCGGACCTTCTCACCCGAGTCCGTAAAGCGGTAGCCCACCCTCGTCGGCTCGCCGGAGTTAGGGTCGACGAGCATCACGTTGGAGACGTCTATGGGAGCGTCGAAGTGGTAGAGCCCCTGCTGGTTCTGCTGGCTCGGCCTCGCGTGGCGCGTGCGGACGTTGACGCCGCCTACGACGACCCTGTTCTCTTTCGGGATGACCCGTTCGATCTCTCCGCGTTTACCCTTCTCTTTGCCTGAGATCACAACGACGGTGTCCCCACGCTTTAGTTTGAGACCCATAATTACAACACCTCCGGGGCGAGCGAGAT
>JACCSM010000511.1 GCA_013698525.1 Rubrobacteraceae bacterium | reverse complement strand
AACGTCGTCTCGTGTCCCTGCCCCTGGGACTTGACGCCGAGCTTGAGGATCGCCTTGCCCGTAGGATGCAGCCTTAGCTCGGCGGCGTCGAACATTTCGATGCCGGCGATGTGGCACTTCTTGCCGGGGCCGGCGCCCACGATCTCCGTGAACGTCGAGAGCCCGATCCCCATGAGCCTGCCCTCCTCGCGGGCCTTGCGTTGCTCTTCGAGCAACTCCTCGTAGCCGGCGATGCGCAGGGCTTCATCCAGCCCGGCGTCATAATCGCCGCCGTCGTACTCCCAGCCCATGATCGAGACGTAGGGCATCTGTTCCTTCTTGATGAAGTTCTTGCGCCGCAGCTCGACCGGGTCCATGCCGAGTTCATCCGCTAAGACATCCATCGTCCGTTCCATGAGGTAGATCGCCTCCGTGACCCGGAACGAACAGCGGTAGGCGATGCCGCCGGGGGCCTTGTTTGAGTAGACCCCGGTCGCCTCGGCATACGCGGCCGGCACGTCGTAGCAGCTCGTGAAGATCGGGAAAAAGCCCGTCGGCCACTCGTCCCCCGGCTGGGCGTGGGCGTTGAAGGCACCGTGGTCGGCGATAATCTCCGAGCGGACACCGAGCATCTGGCCGTCTCTGGTGGCGGCTATCTCGCCGACCATGTGATAGTCGCGGGCGAAGGAGGTGCTCATCAGGTTCTCCGAGCGAGTCTCCATCCATTTCACAGGTCTGTTGAGGATGAGGGAGGCGACGGCGGCGCAGACGTAGCCGGGGTAGATCGGGACCTTGTTCCCGAATCCCCCGCCGATGTCCGGGGAGATTATCCGGATCTGATGCTCCGGCAGTCCCGAAACCATCGAGAAAAGCGTCCGGTGGGCGTGCGGCGCCTGGGAGGTCATGTAGATCGTCATATCGCCGGTCGAGACATCGTAGTCGGCGACGGCCCCGCAGGTCTCCATCGGAGCAGGGTGGATGCGCGGGTAGAACATCTCCTGGCGCACCGTTACCTCGGCCTCATCGAACGCCTTCCCGGTCGCCTCCTTGTCCCCTGCGTCCCAGGAGAAGATGAAGTTGTCCTCTTTGTCCTCCTTGTCGTCACGGATGACGGGCGCGTCCTCATCGAGGGCCTTCCTGGAATCCATCACGGGGTCGAGGGGCTCGTAGTCCACCTCGATTAGCTCGAGGGCGTCCTGCGCGATGTAGGCGTCATCGGCCACCACAAAAGCGACTTCCTGCCCCTGGAAGCGCACCTTGTCTGTAGCGAGTACGGCCTGGGTGTCCCCTGCAAGGGTGGGCATCCAGGCGAGGCCCTGCTCGGCGAGGTCATTGCCCGTTATGACCGCGCGGACGCCAGAGAGCTCCAGCGCGGCACTCGTGTCTACGCTATTTATCCTCGCGTGGGCGTAGGGGCTGCGCAGGATGGCCGATTGCAGCATCTGCGGCAGCCTGACGTCGTCGACGTAGTGACCCTTGCCCCTGATGAACCGCCCGTCCTCCTTGCGAGGCATCCGGTCGCCGAGTGTGTGTCCCTGTAGGGTAGCCATTACGCTCCGACCTCCTGTGCACTGCCGTTTCTCGCGGCCCACTGGACCGACTTGACGATGTTCTCATAACCCGTGCAACGGCAGAGGTTGCCAGAGATAGCCTCCCTGATCTCCGCCTCGGTCGGGTCGGGGTTACGCTCCAGGAACTCCGTTGCGGTAATGATCATACCCGGCGTACAGAAGCCGCACTGCAGCCCGTGCTCGACATGAAAGCCCTCCTGTACGGGGGTAAGATCCGTCCCACTCCACAGCCCCTCGATGGTCGTCACCTCGTGGGAGTTGGCCCTGACGGCCAGCACCGTGCAGCTCTTGACCGGCTCACCGTCGAGGAGCACCGTGCAGGCGCCGCAGTTGGAGGTGTCGCACCCCCAATGGGTTCCTGTAAGTCCCAGGGTCTCCCTTATGAAGTGGACGAGCAACAGGCGCGGCTCGACCTCGGCCTCCAGCATTACGCGGTTTACGTTGACCGTTATCCTCACCTCTATACCTCCTGCCCGGCAGCTCGCTCGACCGCCCTGGCCACCGTTCGTCCGAGGAGTACCCTTACCAGGTCCCGCTTGTACTCCACGGTGCCCTTGGCGTCCTCTATGGGATCGCACTCCTCGGCGGCGATCTCCCCGGCCCTCCTGTACGCTTCGGACCCGGGACGTTCCCCTGTGAGCGCTTGTTCTGCACCGCTCGCCCGCAGGGTCTTGCTCCCGACGCCGCACAGGCCGATGCGGATGCTCTCTATCTCCTCGCCGCCCATGCTCAGGGCGACGCCGATCGCGGCCGCGGCGTAGTCCCCTGTCTTCCGCTTGACCTTGGAGTATGCGCTCCCTCCCGGCGAGCGCGGCACCCTGACCTCAGTAAGGACCTCGCCGTGCTCCAGGGAGGTTTCGTAGGGGCCGACGTACAGGTCGTCAACGTGCACGGTACGCTCCCCGTCGGGACCCCGGACCGCGACCTCGCTATCCAGGGCTACGAAGGCCGCAGGAAGATCCTCCGCCGGGTCCGCATTGGCGAGGTCACCCCCGATCGTCCCCATGTTCCGAACGAGGGGGTCGGCGATCATCATCTCCGCGTCGGCCAGCAGCGCGTACCGCTCCCCAATGACCGGAGACTCGAGCACCTCGCGGTGCCTGGTGAGCGCCCCGATCCGCAA
>JACCSM010000566.1 GCA_013698525.1 Rubrobacteraceae bacterium | reverse complement strand
CTTTTTCACATGCGCAGCACGACAGCAGTTCAACTCCAAGAAATCCTGAAGCCTGAAACCCGTTGCCTATTACCTAAAGTTAACCGCTTGTTACAGTTGCTTCACTTATCCCCCGATTTGGGTGTCTTATCCACAACATGTTGTGGATAACTCGGTCGGGAGGGTGCATAAGCGCCTTATCTTGGTGCCGCGAGTCGGCGCCGGTCATCCTGGGTGCTCGTCCGGACTGGGTTGCGAGGTAGCCCTTGATCGACTGGCGGGCTTTCGAACGACCCAGGTTCCACGTACGCCAGTCTGATTGTTTCGAGCCCCAGCGATCCACGATGGCCTGTTCCACGGTGTAGCCTGTCCACAGGCGCGTGTCGCCTATCTCGGGGAGAGATTCGGCGAGCGCGGGCACGGCGTCGGCGCTCAGGGTGGTCAGATAGTAGGCGTCGAAACGCTTTCCTTCCTCCATGCGGTCTATGTTGGTGCTTGCTATGAGGGCATCGGGATTCATCGCGTTTATCGCGAAGATGGCGGCGAAGCCGGCTGCCAGGGCTCCGAACGCGAAACGATCGCGTCTAGCACGCAGCACGGTGAGGACGAACCAGATGAGGACGGTAGAGATCCAGGCCATGAATACGGTGGTGTAGAGGCGCAACTCGGTCAGGCCGAACTCTTGCTGGTAGAGGTACATCCGCTGCAAGGCGGAGGCGACCACGACGAAGAGCAAGCCGACCATGATCCCGGCCAGCGCTTTGAACAGCCGCTCGTGGGCGCGGTTCTCGGCCCTCAGTAGCCAATGTGCGATGAGTAAGAGGGGGAGCGCGAGGGCGGTCACGGTGACCAGCTCGAAAAATCCGCGGCGGGCGTACTCTGCGTAGGTCAGGCTCGCCGTGGCGGCCACGCGCCCTGCGCCGCCGAACAGGTAGCGGACCTGGATCACGACGAAGGTCAGGAACATGAGGTCAAGAAGTCCGAGAACTATCCCCACCTCGACGATGCCGAGCGGGAGTACTCTCGGACGTGGGATTGCGAAGTTCTCTGGAACGCGCGCCATCAGCCCCGCCCAGAGTAGGCCTGCCGTGATCCAGGCGAAAAAGCAGATGAGGAAGAGGTGCGAGAAGACCTCCGCGAGGTCGAAGCCGAAGACGTCTATCACGAGCCGTTCGAAGATGGCGTCGGCAGCCACCAGTAGCGTGCCGAAAAGGAGCAAGAGCGGGGCGGCGAGCAAAACGCCCCGCGACACCGCAAGCGCCTGCCCCTTCCACCGCCCGCGGACCGCCTCACGCCATTCTATGTCGACTATGCTCACGGGTAGCGGTCCAGCGGAGGTGAGGGCGCCGGTGTAGACCCCACCCAGAACATAGTCCCAGATGCCGGCGCGTCGCAGGCTCCCACTACGTCCAAGCCACACAGCAAGGGAGAGCGAGATCAGGACTCCGAGGAAATCGAGGAACACTACCACAGGAGAATCACGCACGACGACCCCTGCGGCGAAGACGCCTGCAACGAAGATGAACCACTTTCCCTCTCCCCCGCTACCCACGTGCCCCCAGTTCGCGAGCAAGCCGGTGAGGCCGACAAGGACCGTTACCCAGATGAGGAAGTTGATCCCCCACGGCGTAGCGCGTAGCAGGGCGTCCCCCAGGCCGCCAAGCGCCAACGCGACCCCGATAAGCCCGAGTCCAAGCCTCGTCCTCTCTCCCACAGAAAATACCTCCCGTCCATAGCCTGGAGGGCACTGTAGCGGACGGACGTAACAGACCGGGCAACGGCCCGTTAAGAAGGGCTAAACTTTCCTAAGCTCCTCATCCCGAAGATAACGAGTCGTTACCGCCGAACTCCTCCAGGCAGGCACCACGGATGTCGCCACAAGCCAAGAGAAGTCGTCCTCTTCTGAGCTATTTTATGGTTGCTGTACCAGATGTTCACGGGAGGAAGGTATGATTTCGGATACGCCTTGCAGTATGTACATGATTATGTACAATATAAGTACGTCTACTCGAACGGTTAACCGAGGCGTGCGTCTAGCCGAGCGCACTACCCAACCCGAGGGGTTAGTCGGGGCTACGCTCACTCGAGCGGTCAATCGAGGCATCGGCGCGGAAAGGAGCCGCATATGTTGAAGCTCCCTGAGGTGCTCGGCGTGGCCGAGGCCAGGAGCGAGATTGCCCACGTCCTCGAGGAGGTCGAGAAGGGGCGCACGTTCATCATCAAAGGGACGAAGGGCCGCGAGGCCCTCGTGATCAACGCCGACGTTTTCCGCCGGCTTCAGGATGCCTACCTCGAACTGGTCGGGGAGGCCGAGACCATGAAGATTCTGGACGACGAGCGGGCGATGAATGCCTTGAGGAAATCGTCCGGCGGGGTTCAGGAGCGAACCTACTCGATCTCCGAGGTCGAGGGTATGATCCCGGAGGTAGACGACGTTGAAGGGTATGAACCCTGAATGGAAGCTTGTAGTCAGCAGGACGGGGGTTGAGAGCCTGCTAGAACTCCCGGCCAAGATCCAGAAGCAGGCTGTGCGCAAGATGGCGACCATCGGGGCCGCGCCCTCGAGCGCGGGGTATCCGCTCCGGAGACCCCTACAGAGTTTCTGTGGTATCCACAGCGGGCGTTACAGGATCATTTGGAGGCTGCTCACGCTGGAGAGCGGCGAGCAGGTAGCCGAGGTGGTGTACGTGGGTATCAGGTCAGCAGGAGACGAGAGCGACGCTTACGCCGAGTTCGCCAGGCTCTTCGGGCTTCCCGGTCTCTAAGAAACCTCTGGGGAGGCCTCGCCTTGCCAGTACAATACGTTGCGAAGGACCGTCGTTCTCCCCATCCTCCCCGGCGGTCCTTTCTGCTTTGAGAAAGGGAGGAGGCAGCGTCCTCCTCCCCGGAGAACCGCACTGCGCGGCTGTAAATCGAATCGCTCGTTACTGTGTAGGTTCAAGAGATCCAGCACGGCTCGCCTAGTTCGTCTGTGCGGCCGTTGACGTTGTTATCCTTGTGGTCCGCCTGGCACACGCGATGCCAGGGCAGTCCCGAAAAGAACACGGAGACGGCCCAGCCATAAGCTCCCCGGCAGCGTACTGAGCATTCGTCCAGGTTCTTCGGCAGCACGAGGTCGAACGTGACGGTGTTGAGATCATCGCTGAAGCGGAAGTGGGCGGTAACGGGAGGAAAAGACTCGTTGCGTGAGTTAGGGAAGACGATGGTGTGGTCGTTGGTGAGCTTGTAGCGGTCGTTATCGACGAACCGGCCATAATTGTCTACTGAAGCGAAGCGCCCGTCCCTGTAGAAGATGTGGTCGTGCGCCAGCCGGCCATTTACGCCCTGACAACGACCGTCGGAACCCTGGTCGCCCTGATCAGGTTCTCCAGCGCCGAACTCAGCGAGGAGAGCCTCATGGTCGGGTATCTGATCTTCAAGCCCCGCCTGCGTCAACCTGCGCACGTACTCCTCGCACGTTCTCTTTCTGCGCCAGTCGCCTACGAGTGGGTTGATATTGGCCTGCTCGAAGGCTTTAGCCAGGCCCGTAGCCCTGGCATAGTCCCCAGGCTCGCTCGGGTATTGATCAAGTCCCCACGGAGCAGGCAGACCATCCCAGAAGCTCTGTGGGATGGAGGCGTCCAATTACCCAAACTCAGAGTCACTGTCGGCAACCTTCTCGCAGTCGGGTGCGACCAAATCTTCCGTGTCGGCGAACACCCGGTCGAAGCCGCCACCGCATACGACCACGTCCCTGCCCGCGGGATCGTTGAAGACGCCGACCACGTCGTTGCCGTTTCCTGCGGAAAGCTTGTCTGTCGAGCGATTCGGCCCGTTTGCCACGAGGTCGTTACCCTCATTGCCCAAGATAATGTCTGAGCCTTTACCGCCGAATACGACATCGTTGTCGGGACCGCCGACCAGCTTCTTGTCACCTCCCGAGGGGAGCCGTTCACTACCGCCAAAAACCGCATCCTTTCCCGGCCCGCCTATCAAATTATCTTTACCGGCCAGACCGAAGATCCTGTCGCTGTCGTCTTTGCCCACAAGGTTGTCGGCTCCGTCAGTTCCTTTCAGGAAGTCGCGACCATCGGTCCCGACCTTGTTCACCGCCAGTGCCACCCCGGCAGCCACCACGAGGGTCAGGGCAATGATGGCCAGTAGCAGTATTGTGCGTCTCATGAAGAGGCCCGCCTTTCGTGTAAGTGGGCGGGGTGAGTAGTGTAGTGAGGCCGGACTCACGGCGCCCCTTTATCAGTAACACAGAGCACTATAGGGGAGGAGGTGTCCCTGCGTCATGAGGGCTTACCCCCATTCTGGTCGGGAAATCTTGTGGGGGCTGGCCCCTACGCAGCGGCTTTCTTCGGCTTTCCTACGCTCACCTACTGCGAATTGCGCATTCGGCTACAAGCGTAAACAACAAGCTGACATGCTGAAGTGCTGACTTGCTGAAATGCTGCTCTACGTATCCCCTCTGCCCAGCCCCGCTTCGCGGGCCCGGATGATGGCGTGTGCCCGGTCTGCGACCTGCAACTTGGTGAAGATGTGGGAGATGTGGTTGCCCACGGTCTTGGGGCTGAGGAAGAGTCGTCCTGCGATCTTTGTGTTGCTGTGGCCCTGGGCGATGAGGTCGAGGATCTCGACTTCGCGGGCACTGAGCTCGGGGAAGATGTCTTCAGGAGAAGCCGGTTTGGGTCCTGAGAAGACCCTCATCAGGCGACGGGCGATCTCAGGCCCGAAGTGGGCTTCCCCGCCCGCCACGGCGCGCACAACTTTGAGGATCTCGGTCGGCGGCGCACCTTTTAGCACGTAGCCTCTCGCCCCGGCGCGCATGGCTGAGAACACAGAGTCGTCGTCCTCGAACATAGTGAGGGCCACGACACCTACGTCCGGGTCGATCTCGAGAACACGGCGGGTTGCCTCTATGCCGTTTACATCAGGCATCTGGATGTCCATAAGAATGACATCGGGCTCAAGCTCGGCAGCTTGCTCTACCACCTCTTTTCCGGTGGCCGCCTCGCCCACGACCTCCATATCGGGCTCAGAGCCTAGCACGGCGCGCAGTCCTTCCCGAACGACGCCATGGTCATCTGCTATTAGGACGCGGATGATGATCTCCATGACGAGGCCGCACTTTGAGGGTGCTCTTTCGGGGCTGGCAGCGGCAGGCGCGCCAGCACGCGCGTCCCGCCTTCAGGCCCAGGTCCCACGACCAAGCTCCCGCCAAGCTCCTCCGCCCGCTCGCCGCATCGAGGAGAGTCCTACTCCTGCGACACGGTCGCCTGGTATCCCTACGCCGTCGTCTGTGATCTCCACCTCCACAACACCCGCCCCCCGGTCGACCGACAGACGAACGTAGCAACGCTTAGCGTAGGCGTGGCGCGCGACGTTGGTTATGGCTTCCTGGACGATGCGGTAGCAGGCCACCTCTACGGCGGCGGGCAGCGGCGG
>JACCSM010000416.1 GCA_013698525.1 Rubrobacteraceae bacterium | reverse complement strand
GTCGCCGAGACGAAGACCATCCGGTTCGTCTTCAGCAGGAACTCATCCCACATCAATGGACGGTTGTCCAGGGCACTCGGCAGCCTGAAGCCGAACTCGACCAGGGTGGTCTTCCTGCTCTTGTCGCCGTTGTACATGCCCCTGACCTGGGGCAACGTTATGTGCGACTCGTCGATGAACGTGACGTAGTCATCGGGGAAGTAGTCCAGAAGCGTATACGGCGTCGAGCCCGGCGGACGCCCGTCGATGTGGCGCGAGTAGTTCTCGATGCCAGAAGTGTAGCCGAGCTCGCGCATCATCTCGAGGTCGTACTGGGTGCGCTGCTTGAGCCTGTACGCTTCCAGGACCTTGCCCTCGCCTTCCAGCTCTCCCAACTGCTCCTCGAGCTCCGCCTCGATGTTCTTGATGGCGGTCGCAAGCCTGTCTTCGCCTGTCACGAAATGGCTCGCTGGGTAGACGGTCACGATTTCGTGCTCGCGCAGGATCTCACCCGTCAGAGGGTCGGCCTCGGTCATGTTCTCGACCTCGTCCCCAAAGAAGGAGATGCGGTAGATCGTATCCTGGTAGGCGGGATGCACCTCGAGGACGTCGCCACGCACCCTGAAGTTGCCTCTATTGAGCTGGAAGTCGTTTCTGGTGTACTGGATCCTGACGAGGTCTCTCAAGACGTCGTCTAGGTCGTAGAAACCTCCCCGTTCCAGAAGGACCATCTTCGAGCGGTACTCCTCGGGACTACCAAGGCCGTAGATCGCCGAGACGCTGGCGACCACGATCACATCCCGTCGGGTGAACAGAGAGCTCGTCGCTGAGTGCCTGAGGCGGTCGATGTCCTCGTTGATCTGGGCGTCCTTCTCGATAAAGGTGTCCGTGCGCGGGACGTAAGCCTCGGGCTGATAGTAGTCGTAGTAGCTGACGAAGTACTCCACGGCGTTGTTGGGGAAGAAATCGGCGAACTCGCTGGCGAGCTGCGCCGCGAGCGTCTTGTTGTGCGCGATGACGAGCGCGGGACTACCGGCCTTCTCTATGACCCGGGCCATAGTGTGGGTCTTCCCTGATCCCGTAACGCCGAGCAAGGTCTGTGACTTCATGCCAGCGTCGAGACCGGACGCGAGCTGCTCGATGGCCCTCGGCTGGTCGCCGGTAGGCTGGTACTCGCTGTTTACCCTGAACCCGCTGCGCGTCGAACTCTCCATACTTAAACCTCGAGATCCTTCGTGGGTCGTGAAGCGTCGCGCTTCTGGAACATACGACCCGATTATACTGCGAACTCAGGCTTTTTCTCGGTCCATTTGGCGCCGGTATCGCGACTGGACGAGAGGCTGCGGAGCCCTGGCTCCTCATACCGAGTCCGTTAGAAAGGGACCGCGGTCGGGCTGCGAGCACACTGGGAGGTCCTCCCTTACACGTCATTCCCGCGAAAGCGGGAATCCACTACGAGGAGGCGGAGGCCCGTGCGCAATGGCGCTCTCCATCGTGCCGTTGGCATTCACCCAGACTTGGTACCACCCTGCGAGAGGCTCGCTCGCATTTCTGTGAAGGCCCGCCTACGAGCCTCCCCACTCTACGCTGTCCACGACCTTCTGCGCCTCGGGCACGAATTCGTCGAAGCCGGGGGCGGACGCCTCCACGAATATGGTCACCGTCTGACCCTTTACGTCATCCAATACGATGAAGCGAAGCTTTTCTCCCTTCTCTACTCCCGCAGTTGCCCCGGCGCTTTCGTAGAAGAGGGCAAGGTCCGGGCACCCCGTGCACTCAGGATACTCTGGGGCGCCGGAAACAATGGCATCGAACTGCACGCCCTTCTCGCCCCCGACGGTCGTCGGCTTCGGTTTCTCGGTTTTCAGGTAAGGGTTGGCCTGTAGCCTGGCGACCATGTCCTCGGGCGCAGGTGCGATCCTCAGCTCGCCCGATCCGTCAGGATCGTAGACCTCCTCGGCGCTGGCAAACACGAGCCAAAAAGCATCGTTCTCGATGTCCGTGAGGTCCCACACGTCACGCAGTTCGGTGCCGCCCCTGGCCCATCCCTTGCTGAGCGTGAAGGACATCGCTGGCTTGAACTCCTCGGTGACGTAGCTTCCGGTAGGGAGTGGTTTCCCTTCGTAAGTTTGCGAATCCTCCGGTATGGTGTGGACCTTCTTGGCTCTCTCCTCCTGTGCTGAGCTGCCTCCACCGCGTAACTATTCAGCCCTGTAGGGCGAGGACAAACGGATCGCCCGTGAAAACGCCTTCGAGCGCAGCGAGCACGTGCTCACCCTGCTTCCTAACCGTCGAGATGTAGCCCCGGATGC
Source organism: Rubrobacteraceae bacterium (assembly GCA_013698525.1). Classification (GTDB taxonomy): domain Bacteria; phylum Actinomycetota; class Rubrobacteria; order Rubrobacterales; family Rubrobacteraceae; genus Rubrobacter_D. The sequence continues at coordinate 2,186 of JACCSM010000416.1, read as the reverse complement.
GCAAGAAGGCCGCCGCTCCCTCTTTGGTGCGGAAACACCCCGAGATCTTCTGCCTTACTTTGACCATCCTAAGATCCCTCTCCGCCTGGTTGTTGTCAAAAGGCACCCTGAAGTCGTGCATGAACCTGAGCACCGCCTCTCGTTGATTGTCCAAGCGGTCCACCAGATTCTTGCCCTTACTCTGCTTGGGTCGCCCTTTCTTACCCGTTCGCTCTGGCGGGGGGTTCGCCGCAAGCCCCGCTTTCAGCACTCGCTGGTAGCGTCTCTCGAAGTCATCCGTCGTTTCGGGCGAGAGTCGCGTGCCTCCCGAAGCCGCCTCCTCTCGAACCGCCTCTTCGATCTCCGAGAGCAGCGCCTTCATCTGTCCCGCCCACGCTTGTTCGTGCTCTTCTTCCACGAACGGGTAAGCTCTCTGAGGTGGTGAGCATTGCACAAAGCGTGCTCACACCGCTCATAGTTGCCGTAGGCCGTGAGGCCATCATGCACCGCAACGCCCCTAAACGAAGGGAGTATCCCGATCTCTTCGGTGGCCTCCGAGCCCCGCTTTTGGTGAACGGCGTAGTGGGTGAGTTTCGTATTGCTCGCAACATGCACCCACATCCCCTTCCCACATACGCGCAGCCCCGTCTCGTCAAAGTGCCCGAGTCGCGCCCCTCCAAGCCCCGCCTTGATCGCCTCCTCCGTATCCTCCAATCTCTCAAAGCAACTTCCAAGGGCCGAGTGCAAAGTCCCCGCTCCCGGCGAGGGCTCCCCGAAGAGATCGCTAAGCAACTCTCTCGTGCGTTCATACGGCAAAAGCTGGTAATTCATCAGATACACCGTAAGCGCCTTGATGCGTGGGCCATAGCCCACCGCAGCGCTCACCTGCGTGGGAAACGAAGCCGTGGTGCTCCGCCCGCACCCACTGCAGCGCTTGCGCTGTGCCCGGTGCTCGGTTACCTCAAGGGCAAGGGGTGGCACGTCCACCACCTGCCTTCGTTGATGGCCGCTGGCTTGCACGCCAGCCAACGTTCCCCCGCACCCCTCACACTCTTCGGGGGCATGGACCACCACATGCTCTGGGTCCTCAACCAAAGAGAGCGTCCTGCCTGGATGCCCCTTCTGTCCACCAGGCTTCTTGCCGCTGTTGCCTCTGAGGCTCTTGGGCTTGGGTTTGTCGATGCCGTCGCTAGAGGGTGGCTTGCTAGAGTTGCGGCTGTTTTTGGCCAGCCGGTCTTCGAGTTCGTCGAGCCGCGCCGTAAGCGAAGCGATCATCTCCTGTTGGGATCGCAACTGCTCTTGCTGGTCGGCAAGCTGCGCGAACAGAAGCTCGACGAGTTCGACCACGGCATTCGGGCCCTGCTCATAGATCGCTACGATGTCCTCACGAGGCATCATGAAGGTCGCATCTTAAGCGTTTCTTCGCCACCTCCGCAACCAAACCACTGCACCTTCAGAGTCACCAAGCTGAATAGTTACAAGTTCATCGTGAATTCATCGGAATTGTAGTAAGGTGGGCTCGTAAAGCGTGGGGAAGGCGCGTTGGCGTAGCCATCCGAAGAAAGGCGAAAGAATGAAGCACCTCCTCGAACTGATCGGCCTTACTATGATCGTGGTCTCGTCGGCGGTGTTCTTGATGGGTGCCGATAGGGTAGTCGTCGTGCCGTGCGACCAAGACCTCGACGCCATCGTCAACGCCGACGACCCAACGATAGGAACTCGATTCCAGCTCGAGGGACCGTGCACCTACCCCGTCGATACGATGATGGTACTCAACGAAGGCGACGAGATCGCAGGCCCGGTCGGCTCATTTATAGAGCGTGCCCCCGCGTTCGACCCGGAACCCGTAGTCACTATAGTGGGTAGTGAGGGCTTAAGCAACGTGATCCGCGCCTATGGCACGGTTCGTCTGGAGTGGGTCAAGATCGTCGGTGGCACGGGTCAGTTTTCTTCGGGTGGCTCACCGGTAGCCGGCACGGGCTCCGGGCTCGCCATGGGCATGGCGTCCAACACCAGCAGCCTCTACGCGGTACACATCACAGGCAGCGATGCAGCAGGCATCACCAACGCCCACGGCACGTTCGACCGTATTGAGTTGGATGACACCACCCAGGATCCTAGCTTCCTAGGCTTTACTGGTTCGGGCTTGAAGGCAATCAACGAGGTCGAGGTCAGAAACTCCTACATCCACGACAATCAGGGCAACG
>JACCSM010000396.1 GCA_013698525.1 Rubrobacteraceae bacterium | reverse complement strand
GTTTCAAATCCTTGTAGGTAGGCTGCGAACCAACTTTGAATATAGGGGCTTGCAGGGCTTTGTGCAAGTGTCTCGATGGACGAGTTTCTGGTTCTGTATGCCGCAGGATGGGGCGTAAAGGTTGATTTTGCAGGGGGAAGATGATTTGTCGAACCCCTGGGTTTGTGCAGCTTCCAGGGTTGACGAGTTTTCGGGTCTTGTGGCCGGGATTTTAAGGTCAGAGGAAGTCTACCGATGTCTCGGGGTTGGCGGCGGGTTTCTGGGGGGTGCCGAGTTGATCTATGGTGAGGTACTGGGTGGTGCGAAGCAGGTAGAAGCGGACGCAGTCTTCTTCGGGCTTGATGGTCTTCTTTATCTCGTTGCGGAGGCTCTTGAACTGGGCGGGGCTGAGTTCGCCTTCGAGGACGGAGTTCTGGATGTGCTGGAGGTATTTGCGGCCGATCTTGAGTACCTTCGTCACTCTCTTGACGTTGACGTCGTAGACCATGAGGACGTGCATCTTTTTACCAGCGGCTCACGAATGGAGTGTACGTCTCGTCGCCGATGAGGTGCTTCTCCAGCTTGTAGAGTTCCATGCGTATGAGGCGGCGGTAGGAGACGTTCCTGCCGAGCTTGGGGTGTTTGATCGTCTCTTTCAATCGCGTCTCGTAGGCTTCGAGGAAGGTCTTCTTTCCTTTTTCCGTTAGGAAGACGCCCTCGGTCGCGTCTCGGAAGTCGCTGGCCTTCAAGGCGCCCCGGTTCAGGAGGGCGAAGATGACGCGATCCACGATGATGGGTTTGAAGATCTCCGCCACGTCCAGGTTCAGTGTGTAGCGACGCTGGTTCGTTGTGTGCAGGTAGCCGATGCGCGGGTCGAGGTGGGTGCGGTGGATCTCGGACAGAACCGTTACGTACATCAAGCTGTTCCCGAACGATACTAGAGCGTTGACCCGGTTCGCCGGGGGCCGCCGCGTCCGCTTCTCGAACTTGAAGTCCTCACCCTTCAAGATGCTGTCCCACGACTTGTAATAAAGCTCCCGGCATCCACCTTCGAGAGCCATCAACTCATCCGTCGTAAGAGCCTCATCGAGGCGAATCTTTCTGGACGACATCCCATCCAGAGCAGCGGAGAGGTCGTTCCCCCTGCGTTTGTAGTAGCCGAGGACCCGCTCCATGTTCGCTATCGCCCCGAGGACGAAGATGCGGGCGAGCTCCATCCGCCGTTCGTGTTCCAGGTAATGAGACGCCTGCCTGAGCGTCATAAAGCCTGAGACGTACTGCTCGCGGGGCATGTAAGAGCCAGACCAGTAACCGTAGTAGTTGTAGACATGCAGCGGGATGTGGGATTGGGAGAGGAAGACGAGGAGCTTCGTATTCACCGTGACTTCGCCGAAGACGTGGATCTCCGACGTAGTCTCAACCGGCACGAACCGCTTCCCGCTACCATCAGCCAGAGCGAACCGGAGCGTGTTCTGTTGGCGCTGGAGTTCCCCGCCGTTGAAGATATACACGGGCTTTCTCAAGACAGGACTCCCTTCCAGACCATCATGACCAGCAGAACTCTGCGTACGCGCAATTGGGACAGAACTTGAGCCACTTTGCCTGCGGGGGATTGGAGTTTTCGAGAAGCTCTTCGATCTCGGATCTGGAACTGGACAGTCTCTCTCGAGTTTCTTCATCGAGCTTCACGGGAACTTTCTTGCGCTCTTTCGGAACCAGGACTTCTCCCCTCGCCTCGACACCTTCTTCTTCGAGGCGTTGAAGGTAATAGGCGAGTTGCAGGGTGCTGGCCTCCAGGCCGCTAGAAGACTTCTTCACCTCTCCGAGTACGAGTTCATCACCCTCCCTGCGAACGATGTCCACCCGGATGCCCGGCATGACGGCCTCTTTTTCGGCCCGTTCGTAATGTTCCTTCGAGTTCAGTCTTCCGAGGCTGAGGAGGTCGTGTTCGGTGTCGGGGTTGATCTGATACTGCATCAGCCACGCTTTGCGAGGGCAGATCACATAATTGTAGAAGACCGATCCCGTGAGGTGAGACTTTTCCATACTACAAGAACTCCACAGATGAACCCTCGTCGAAATTCGGCCCCACGGACTCAACGTATGTGAAATCTCCGCAAAGGAAACTATGTTTCTCGACTGGAACCCAATTGGCTTTCCCTCGACTCTTCAACCAGTGGTATCTACCTTTGGAGATGTTGAAGACGAAGTCCTGAGAGTCGAAGAACCGCTTCTCGCGCAGACACGCCTGATAGTCATCAGAGTATCTTATCGGGACCACCGGGATGCTGTCTATCATGTCATCGAGGAGGTCTTCTTCTTTGTGAGACTTCTCGTTTCCGGGTTCGAGCCGGTCTACGATGCTCTTGAGTTGCTGTCGCTTCTTCTCGGATTCTTCGAAGAATTCCTCCAATTGTTCCGCATCGTAGACGTGATCTATGAGTGCTTCGAGTTGACGCTCTCGCAATAGCTCGCCGTTCGGAAGTGCGTCCAGAGTGCGGGAGACGAGTCGTTCGCCATTCGTGGCTCGCTCGTAGATCGGGAAAGTGTCCGGCCATTGAGAACGACACACTGTTACATCGCGGTAGCGTGTCTCTGCCGGGAGTCTTTCGAGGTCGTGCAGAGCTTTTCTGTTCACCCTGCCGAACCTCTGGAGGAGCGCGTCCAGCGGAGCCGGGTCGGTGTATAGCGCGTCGAAGTCTATATCCAGTGAGACCTCGATAGCCTGTGTCCCGACGAGCAAGTCAACTGGATCGTCTCTGTCCATGAGACGTTTCTCGGCCTCGCGGCGATCCTTTCCGATGAGTCGACCGTGGATCAAGCACGGGTTGCTGGCGTAGCTGGAGAGTGCGTCGTAGCAATCCATCGCGCCATCCACCGTATTCAGGACGATGAGTACCCGCAGCCCGGAGTCCAGTTTTTCACGAACCTCATCCAGATAATCCGCGATGTTGCCTTCTGCGACGTGGATGATGTGGCGGTCGTATCTCTCGCGTTCGTTCGGAACGAGGCTTACCCTGCGGACGTTTCCAATTTGTTCCATCAATCTGTTTTGCAGAAGCGAGGGGAATGTCGCGGACATGACGCAGATCCTCGCGTCCAGTTCGTTGCCGAGGCGGCCAAGGATCTCGAACAGCAGACCCATCAGGTTTGGCTCGTAGGCGTGGATCTCATCGAGTATGAACAGCCCGCCGCTGTATTCGCAGAGGCTCTTCTCCCACCCCTTGAGTCCCAGGAAGGCCATGAGGATCTGGTGCGGCGTAACGACCTTGACCGGATAGTAAAGTTCCCTCGTCTGCTGCCTGATGCGGCTCGCCTCTTTCGCTGCCGCCCCCTCGTTTAGCCCGAATTCACTCTCCGTGAGCCACCGATACGTGAAGTAGCCTGACCTTCCGTGCAGAAAAGAAACCGCCTCTTTCCCGAACAGCGATTTACTACGCAGACGCTGGTACATAGCGTTTATGCTCGCGGTGAACGGCAGGACGTAGAAGACGTGCCGAGACTGTTCCGGCGACTGGTTCGCCTGCGCCCACATCAACGAAGCCTCCGTCTTCCCGCTCCCGGTCGGGGCTTGCAGGAAGACAGAGCCTTCTATGTCGGCGCATGATTCTTGATGATCATTCAAGGAAAACTTGAAGGTGTCCCGGTTTATCTCGCGGATCTCCGGCAGAAGGGCGACTATGTGTTCGTCGCGAGCATTCGCCTTAGTGACGGCTGCGCTCGCGAGATGATCTGAGCCGACCAGCAGCCCTCTCATGTAGATGCGACCCAGCGGCAGCCTGACTTCCACCTGACCTCTTGAGCGTCGGCTTCTTCCAGGTTCGTTGCTTCTCAGGATATCGAATGGGTTCGGCAACTCCAGAGGACTCTCCGGCGTCTCCGGCCATTCGGAGTTGCCGGGAGCGTGGTCCCTCAAATCTTTCAGCAGAGATGCAAGGTCTTCCCAGCGTCCTTCTAGCTGGGCGAGTCGCTCCTCGAACGGGGTCCACGGATCGTTGACGGGATCGTATCTGGAGAGAGACCTCCTCCCGTATGACTCGTCGTTCATGCCCATGTGGTGGGTCATTACGGCGAGGAGGAGATCCTGCCTTCTACTCGACTCCGGCAGCGTCGCGACGAAGGCCGAGGAGAGGATTTCGTGCCGGTATCCTTGCCAGCTATCGTCGTCTTTGCCTTCCAGCAGGTTTTGGAAACCGCTCGCCGCCTTGCCGATATCGTGCAACAGAGCGGCGAGGATCAAGTCATCGAAGAGGTATTCGTTGCCGGATAGCTCCGCCAGGTGCGGCCACCGCTCCGCATACTGCTTCGCCATCCGGGTGACGTCCAGCGTGTGATGAAGCAGCGACCTCTCCGGTTTGGACTTCGCCCTCAGCATCTAGTTCTCACCGCCTCCCAGGAAATAGATGCCGTGTCCGAGTTCTTCGTCGCGCCAGATTTCGGGATTCTCTATCTTCGTCTCATCCTTGATCATGAGCCACGGACGCACCCCGATAGCCTGCCTCGGGAGGTCCGGCGACATCACGAGCGGCAACGCCATGACCAGACCGAACGCCTCTGGAAATCGAGGAAACGGGACGACCGTGCCGCCAAGAACGGTTCTCTCGTTTTGGAGTTCGATCTCACTCACCGTCTCCTCGGACTTTCCTACCTCGACGTGGGCGAGTTCCTGTTGTCGCCCGAGTGTCAGCGGGAAGACAGGGGAGAGGAAGTTCTCCGCCCACTCCGGCTCGGTGAAGTAGAGGCAAAGCTGCCAGTCCGTCAACCAGTCCCGGTAGATGACCGTGCTAGACGCGGAGCTGCTCTTCTGGAACTGGTAAATCTTCTCCAGATCTCGCGCATTGCCGCTTGACCGGAAGACGTAACCTACCCGGCATTCGTCCGGGTTTACCCATCCTCCGGCGGCGGCGGCGATAAGGCCGTAGATCGTACTCGGCGGCGGCAGCGGGAGCGTCGGCTGCGCCCCCGTCACCAGTTGCGGATGCCTGAACGAAGCGGTCCACCCACTCAAACAGACCCTGTAACTCTTCAAGACGCTCACTCCATCGAGGCGGTCATCTGCTCGGTGAAGGCCGAGATCATGGCATTGACCTCACCGACGTGTATCATCGGATACTCCTCGCTCGCACCCGACAGGGACTCGATCTCTTCACCCTGCTCGTCGAGGAAACCGGAACGCCGCCCGATGAACACGTCCGTCTGGAGTCGGTCTTTGTACGCCTTAAGAATCTCCTTGAGGGCATCCAAATTGACCCGTGCGTTGCCGCGATCCTCCCTCGCAACGTTCATGAAGAGGTGATTCCCGCCGCGAAGCACCGTAAGGATCACGAACTTCGGAGTAACGTCCGTCAGATGCAAGGTCTGATTCGCGCCACCAGACAGGTACGGAAGAACCGAGATGGTGTCTTCCGCCCTCTTGCTGCGTTCATCGAGGGAGATCGTAGCGCGTTCCTCGTTCACGGATGCTCCGGCCTCTTCCGCCAGCGTCAGTCCCTCGTCGCTGATGTTCTGAAAGCCCGTTCTGTTTGATCTCTGAAACCGTCCGAGAGTGGTGAGGTCCAACGAGAAGATGCCTTTTAGGACGCTGGAATAGAACTGTCTCTCGTAAGGGACAGGGTCGCCATCCTGACGGCTCATAGTGCCGAAATCTCGCGTCGGACGCTGAGCGGTAACGGAGACGAGCGGACTGCACTTGAGTGGGCTGTTCCGGGTGAGGGTAGTGTTTTTGCCTTTTTTGAGTATGGGTTCGCCGTTGTCATCGTGCTTGGGTTCGCCGGTCTTTTTGTCTACGTCGGCTATCCATTCGGCCTGCGCTCGCATGTAGCCGAATACGTCATCGTCTGGGTACTGCCAGGGCTTCGCCTGTGTGAAGGCGATCTTCTTTTCCCGTTCTATCGGAGACATCTCCCAGCCCCGCTCGGATTCGAGGGCGTTGCGCCACCAGTAGCGCAGAGCCTGTGCTGAGACGTAAGGGTAATCTTTGCCCGCCCGCTGGATGTTCTTGATGGCGACCTGGTTCTCCGTCGCGGCTCCCTCTACCTGACCGAGCATGTTGAGCGCGGAGTGCGGCGCGTCTATCAGCATGAAGCCGTTGACAGTCAGGTGTGGTTGTATGCTACTCATCCTTGATCTTCCTCCTCATTGCCTTCGTCTCCGGTGTTCACGTTTGCGTATTCGCGGTCGTCCCTGAGATCGTCGAAGAGTTGTTCGTAGATCCTGAACAGCAGCAGATACTTGACCTCCCTCCAGTCGCTGTACTGCGTATCGTGAGGAAAGAGATCTCCGACGAGCTGATCGAACGTGATGAGCGGCTCGTTCAACTTTCCTGCGCTGTCCTTCGTGGCGATCCTGTACAGGACATCCGTTAATTTTCCACGCGAGTCCGCACCTTCGAGTGCCAGTAGACGACGCTTGCGGTTTCGGATTATCGGGGCGATTCTGTCCCCGAGGTCTTTCAGGTTCTCGATGCGAGCCTGCTCCATTCTCCTTACCTCCTTCAAGTAGTTGCTGAACAGCATCCAACCGCTCTGCCCTCTCACGACCGGACGGCGATTTTTACGATCTATGAAGAAGCCGCTGATCGAACGATCGTGCAGAAGGTTCCAGTAGATCGTGTTGTTGAAGCGACGGAGCGCATCGTCCTCGTCTTCGATCTTCCTATCGGACGGATAGCCGCGCCACACGATCTGATGCCAGTCTCGACCACCGTTGTGGTTCTCCGCTGCCTGTATGAAGCCGAAGACACCCGATGGCATGTAGTAAATATCCGTCGCGCTCGTGTAGTCCACCTGATTGAAGTTGTTGAAGAGATAGAGTGTAACTCCGCTTTTGGGAAAGCCTCTCTGGTCTCGAACCAGTCGCTCTATGAGCCTGAAGAACGCATTCACCGGCCTCGATGTTCCGACATCACCCACTCCACCAGACCCGACAGTCTCTCCGAAGTTGACGTTCCCCGCCATGCCATCGGCCCATTTGGCCTGCGCCGCAGCGTTGCTGAAGTGCGGTAAACCCCACATCTTTCCTATCTTTGTTAAAGCAAGCGGGAAGAATTGTAGAGCTATGGAAATCGGTATGCTAACTGGAGTGCCTTTTTGACTCGCGGATTGAAAATTATAGCCAACCGAGTCACTCATGGGTAGGAACGTCTTGCTCAAGTAAATGTGTGCTGGAGTGCCTGAAATCGCACAAGGTATTCCTAGCGATTCATCCGAATCCAAAAGCCGGAGCCATTCCGACAGAAGAGCTGAATAAGGTTCCTTCGGGTTAGGATATGAGGGGCTTGCGAGTACCGACATAGGAAATATGGTGTGCATGTTCTTACGCCAGCCTTCCTGCATGTACATGGAGACCAGCCTCTCTATAAGGGGCTTCACATCTTCCTTCGTAAGCTCGGAGATGTGAGCCACTCCGGCGAGTGCGGCCATCATCTCCTGCCCGGTGTCCACGAACGGGTTCCCGGTCGTGAACCAGAGTGACTTCTTCTCAACGTCCATTTATCACCCCGATCATCCCGAAACCTTGCGGGTTCTTGCTCCCAAAGCCCGTGTCATAAGCGAGCCGGAAGTACGGCTCCGGGAGGTTTGTCTCGTACAGCCCGGTCCAGCCTTTTATGACGGTCTGTTTGAACCGGAGTATTTTCTGATCCGCCGCCTTTACCCGGTAAGGTCGCATCCACGCTCCTTCGAGGTCTTTGTCTATGTCGGCCTCCCAGCCGAGAGACTTCGCTTTACGGCCTATGTTCGCTACGAGCGCGGCGCTCCATTCGTCTTCCTGCGGGCTGTAGTAGTAGGTCTTCTTCGCAC
>JACCSM010000371.1 GCA_013698525.1 Rubrobacteraceae bacterium | reverse complement strand
AGCCAGCTCCTATCCATCCACGTAGGACGCCTCAAGGACGCTGGAGGTCTCGACCCGGCGACGGTCTCGTTGTTCAAGATGAACAACGTCGCGAAGGCGCGCCGCATCGCGGCCACTGCGCGCGAAGTCCTCGGGGGCAACGGCATCCTCCTCGACTACCGCGTGATGGAGCACATGGCCGACATCGAAGGCGTGTACACCTACGAGGGCACGAACGACGTCAACACCCTCATAGTGGGGCAGGCCATAACCGGCCACCGCGCCTTCTCCTCTGAACCTCCGCAACGTGCCGAAGAGAGAACGGAGTAGGGCCGAAGAGGCGGCCGGTGATCATCTCACCGTAGCTCCGCGAGGACGCCGATAGGAAGAGAATGCTGCTGACCATCACCAGCACCAACCCACCAGCCACGGACCTCGGCTACCTGTTGCACAAGAATCCTACCCGGTGCCAATCTTTCGAGCTTCCCTTCGGGATGGCGCACGTCTTCTATCCGGAGGCCTCAGATAGGCGTTGCACCGTGGCGATGTTGCTCGAGATCGACCCGGTCGGGCTGGTCAGGGGTGAGGGGCGGACGTTGAAGGAGTACGTCAACGACCGGCCTTACGCGGCCTCCTCGTTTCTGAGCGTGGCGATCTCGCGGGTTTTCGGCACGGCGATGCGTGGTAGGAGCACGGAGCGCCCCGTGTTGGCCCTGACGCCGTTGTCCTTGAGCGCCGGGATCTCTGTGCAGCCATGCCGCGAAGGCGAGGTCTTCTTGAGGCGGTTGTTCGAGCCTCTTGGGTACTCGGTGCAGACCGAGCAGCACCAACTCGACGAGGAGTTCCCCGAGTGGGGCGAGAGCCGGTACTTTACGGTCGGGCTCTCGGGTGAGGTCCGTCTGCAGGATCTGCTCTCGCACCTGTACGTGCTCGTTCCGGTTCTGGACGACGACAAGCACTACTGGGTAGGAGATGATGAGGTAGACAAGCTCCTCGAGCGCGGTGGCGAGTGGCTGGCCGCTCATCCCGAGAAGGAAGTCATCGCCGAGCGCTATCTCAAGCACCAGCGCACGCTCTCGAACGAGGCTCTCTCGCGTCTGATCGAGGAGGGGGATGAAGGTCTGGCACGAGAAGAGGAAACTCTCGAAGAGATCATTACCCTCGGCGAGCAGCGTATCGGCGCGGTCGCAGCCGCGCTCAAGAACAGCGGAGCGCGCAGGATACTCGACCTCGGCTGTGGTGAGGGCAGGCTACTCGGGACGCTCTTGCAGGACAGGGACTTCGAGGAGATCGTCGGGGTGGATGTCTCTGTGCGTTCGCTAAAGAGGGCACGGGATCGGCTGCGCGTCGACCGGCTGCCACCGATGCAGCGGTCGCGCCTCAAGCTGTTTCAGGGATCGCTGCTCTACCGCGACCGAAGGCTCGCAGGATACGACGCCGCGGCCGTGGTCGAAGTGATCGAACACTTCGACCCGCCACGTCTCGCCGCCTTCGAGCGCGTTCTATTCGGCTTCGCCAGGCCAGGCACCGTGGTCCTGACGACCCCCAACGCCGAGGGCAACGCCAACTTCGAGACCCTGCTCGACGGCGAGTTTCGCCACAGAGACCATCGTTTCGAGTGGAAGCGGGAGGAGTTTCGGGCATGGTGTAACGGCGTGGCGGAGAAATTCGGCTACGGGGTACGTTATCTCCCCGTAGGGAGGGAGGATGAAGCCGTCGGACCACCGACCCAGATGGCCGTCTTCGAGCGCGAGTCGCCTCTGAGGCAGAGGGAGGAATCCTCATGAAGATCTCTGTCCCCGAGCTCTGTTTGGTGGTGCTCGTCGGGGCGACGGGCTCGGGCAAGTCCAGCTTCGCCGGCGAGCACTTTTTGCCGACGGAGGTAGTCTCCTCGGACTTCTGCAGGGGGCTTGTCTCGGACGATGAGAACGATCAGGCAGCTACCAGAGACGCCTTCGACGTCTTGAACTACATCGCCGCCAAGCGACTGGCCGGGGGAAGGCTCACCGTGGTAGACGCGACCAACGTGCAGCGGGAGGCCCGCTCGTCGCCCTCGCGCGCGAGCACGACGTCCTGCCTGTCGCCGTGGTGCTCGACATGCCAGAGAAGCTCTGTCACGAACGCAACAGGGACCGCCCCGACAGGAACTTCGGCCCGCACGTGGTGGCGCGGCAGGCGCGGCAGCTCAGACGCTCGCGCAAGAAGCTGAAGCGCGAGGGGTTCAGGCACGTCTTCGTCCTCTCCTCGCCTGAGGAGGTTGCTTCGGCCGCGGTCGAGCGGACGCGCCTGTGGAACAACCTGAAGCACGAGCATGGACCCTTCGACATTATCGGCGACGTACACGGTTGCGCCGACGAGCTAGTCTCGCTCCTCGACAGGCTCGGCTACGCGGTCTCCTCGGCGCATGACGGAGCAGGCTACGCCGTCAGGCCTCCCGATGGGCGACGGGCGATCTTCCTCGAAGACCTGGTCGACCGCGGGCCGAAGACGCCCGAGGTGCTGCGCCTGGTCATGGGTATGGCCGCCTCGGGAGACGCGCTGTGTATTCCTGGCAATCACGACGTGAAGCTGGCCCGCAAGCTGCGCGGCAAGGACGTACGCATCGCGTACGGGCTCGCCGAGACGCTCGCCCAGCTCGAAGGTGAACCTCCGGAGTTCCGCGAAGAGGTGGCGGCGTTTCTCTACGGTCTCGTGGGACACTACGTCCTTGACGGCGGAGATTTGGTCGTCGCCCACGCAGGGTTGAAGGAACCCTTGCAGGGACGGACCTCGGGCAGGGTCAGGGACTTCGTCCTCTTCGGCGAGACAACGGGTGAGACGGACGAGTTCGGCCTGCCGATACGTTACGACTGGGCCACGGAGTATCGTGGGCGGGCGATGGTCGTCTACGGCCACACGCCGGTACCAGAAGCAGAGTGGATAAACAGGACGATCAATATCGACACCGGCTGCGCCTTCGGAGGCGAGCTCACCGCCCTTCGATACCCTGAGGGGGAGCTGGTCTCCGTACCGGCAATGCACACCTACTACAAGCCAGCGCGACCTTTCCTGGCACCTGAAGTCGCAGCTCCGTCGGTAGAAGCAGGGCGTCCTTACGACGATCTGCTTGACATCGGAGACGTCGCCGGCAAGCGCATAATCCCGACCCGCCTCCAGCGGAACGTGACCATCAGGGAAGAGAACGCCGCTGCGGCGCTCGAGGTCATGAGCCGCTTCGCCATAGATCCGCGCTGGCTCATATACCTCCCTCCGACAATGTCGCCTTCTGAGACCAGCCACGGGCCCGACCTTCTGGAGCATCCCGCGGAGACCTTCGCCCTCTACCGCCAGCAGGGCGTCCCTGAGGTGATCTGCGAGGAGAAACATATGGGCTCGCGCGCCGTGGTCGTCGTTTGCCGGGACGAGCAGACCTCCCTAGCCCGCTTCGGCGTCAGTGAGGGCGCAGGCGCCTGCTACACCCGCACCGGGCGGAGCTTCTTCGACGATGCGGCGCTAGAGGAGAGGCTGCTCGACAGGTTGCGAAACGCGTTGGATCTTGCCGGAACGTGGAAAGAGCTCGACACCGACTGGGTGTGTCTGGACTGTGAGATCATGCCCTGGTCGGTAAAGGCCGTGGAGCTCCTGCGCGGACAGTACGCTGCCGTCGGGGCCGCGGCCGGTCCCGCACTCTCCGAGTCTCTAAAGGCGTTGGAGACCGCCGCTTCTTCGGGGCTAGACGTCAGCGTGTTGCAGGAGCGTTACGGGAAGCGTATGGAGGAAGTCGGCCGCTACGTCGACGCGTACCGGCGCTACTCCTGGCCTGTACGTTCCCTGGAGGACCTCAGGCTCGCGCCGTTTCACCTGCTCGCCTCGGAATGAGCGGTCCACACAGACAAAGACCACAACTGGCACATGAAGATGCTGGTGAAACTCTGCGAGGCCGACACCGGGCTATTGCTCGCTACGTCTCACACGGCGGTACAGACCACGGACCCGGAGAGCATAGAGGCAGGGACACGCTGGTGGGAGGAGATCACAGCCCGCGGTGGCGAGGGGATGGTGGTCAAACCCCTGGATTTCGTGGCCAGGGGAAGGCGTGGGTTGGTGCAGCCCGGCGTAAAATGCCGGGGCAAGGAATACCTGCGGATCATCTACGGTCCCGAGTACACGTCCCCCAGGAATCTGGAGCGGCTCAGGAGTCGGAGGCTCGGAACCAAGAGATCCCTCGCCCTCAGGGAATTCGCCCTTGGCGTGGAGGCTCTGGAACGATTCGTCCGCCGCGAGCCGCTCTATCGGGTCCACGAATGCGTCTTCGGCGTGCTGGCCCTGGAGAGCGAACCGGTAGATCCCAGACTCTAGTGCAAAGTGGTCAAAACCTCTTTGCACGTATTTCAGCTGGTCAGCACTTCAGCAATTCAGCTTTTTGTTTTCGCTGAAAGCCTACCGCTTACGGCCGAATGCGCGATTCGCGGTAGGTCAACACCTCTGCCAAGCGAAAGGGCCGAGGCGTGGAGCCCCGGCCCTGGCTGATCAGCTGAAGTGCTAATACCTAGCTGACTCGCTCGAAGATCGCGGCTATGCCCATGCCGCCGCCGATGCAGAGCGTCACCAGACCGTACTGGCCTCCCGTGCGGGCGAGGTGGTGCAGAATCTTGACGGTCAGGACGGCGCCCGTGGCCCCGATGGGGTGTCCGAGGGCCACTGCCCCGCCTACCGGGTTCAGCTTCTCCTCTGGCACCTCGAGCTCGCGTCCGACGGCGATCGCTAT
>JACCSM010000350.1 GCA_013698525.1 Rubrobacteraceae bacterium | reverse complement strand
TCCGAGACGTGGGCGATGACGCTGAACCCCCTCTGCTCGAACTTCCTGCCGTCGACGAGCAACACGGGCCTCTCGGCATGCCGGATCATCGCTTTCTTGACCTCGGCTTCGAGCGGGTTGATGTCAGTGAGATGTCCCTCGGATGTGATCCCCTTGACACTCAAAAAGGCCCTGTCCGCCATGTAAGACTCGATCGTGTGTATCGTGCACGGTCCCACGAACGAGAGGGTGAGCGCACGGAAGATTCCTCCCAGCCCCACCATACTGGCCCCGGAGGGATCGGCCGTTGAGAAGAGGTCCATTACCGGTATCAGGTTGGTCAGACACGTGACACCTGACGTGCCGGCCAGGATGCGCCGCGCCGCGAAATATGCCGTGGTCGACGAGTCGATAAATACGGTCTCATCCGCCTCGAGCAGCGTCGCGGCGGCGCGGGCCAGACGCTTCTTCGCCTCGACCGCCTCACCCAACCGCAGCTGGAAGGAGTCCTCGTGCTGCGTGAGTCTGGGCGGAACGGCCCCGCCGTGGGTTCTCTTGACCTTCCCCTGACGTTCGAGAACCGCGAGATCCCGCCTCGCAGTCGCTGCCGAGATGCCAAGCTCCTTCTCCAGCCCAGACACCGTGGCGCTCCCCGACTCGCGTACGAGCATCGCTATCCGCTGCTGGCGTTGCTCAGGTAAATTTGAGTGTTTTTCCGACATATTATGACTGTTCGAGCAGTTTTCGTTCTAAACCGCTCAAATCCTTCCTTTGCCCGCTCACACTGTAATGGAAGCTGCATTTCGATGCAAGCCTAGAGCAGGTACTTCACGCTGGCCTTGAGGTCGGTTAACCTTGAATGAGGGTCAGAGAGAGCGTGTGGGGAGGGAACGGGATGGATGAGGGATCTTTGCCGGGAGCTTTCCGCTCGCCGCCTGCGGAGTACGGTCCGGCACCACTGCTGGTCTTCAACGACGAGCATGAGGGAGAGGCCGGTGAGGAGCGTATCACGAGGGTGCTCGAGGGGCATGAGAAGATGGGATACGGTGGGGTCTTCCTGCATCCGCGGCCAGGCCTGATGACCGAGTACCTCTCGGCGCGGTGGTTCGGGCTGATGCGGCACGCTGTGAAGGAGTGCCTGCGGCTAGGGCTTGTGCCCTACCTCTACGATGAGAACTCCTACCCGAGCGGGTTTGCTGGCGGCCACGTCCCCGCCCGCGTACCCGAGGCAAGGAGCAGGTACGTCGGTACCGTCTTCGGCGAAGGTTCAGATGGTGTTCCCGAGGACCGGCTCTCCCTGCACTCGTGGGACGGTGAGGGGCCCGGGCTGCCGGTGGTGGAGAAGGGAGAGATCGAAGCGGGCTGGGTCGCCTTCGTCATGCGCTCCATGCAGCCGCTCGCCTGGCACGGCGACACCGTCTACCCGAGCCTGCTAGATCCCAGGACTGCGGGGGCCTTTCTGGAGACGACTTACGAAGCCTACAGGCGAGAGCTCGGCGGGTTGTGGGACGAGATCCCCGCCGTGTTCACCGACGAGCCGCACCTCCCGGCGGAGGGGCACGGTCCGTGGAGCCCTGGCCTGCATGTTACCCCTTACCTGCTCGGGCAGTTCAGGCAGCGTAAGGGCTACGACCTGCGGCCCTGCCTGGCGAGCGTCTTCTACGACGTTGGCGAGTACAGGCGGGTGCGCTTCGACCTGTACGACCTGATGCACGAACTATGGGTCGAGAACTGGGCCTTGCCGATGGAAGGGTGGTGCGAGGAGAGGGGTGTGGCGCTAACGGGACACTACCTGGAGCACGATTGGCCGTGCCCCTACGCGACGCCGGGGCACGTGCACATGCTGGCCCACATGCATTGGCCAGGGACGGACATGCTGGAGACATTCCTCCTCGCGGGGCACGACTTCCACGACATTCAGAACTTCTACCCGAGCCAGGACGGCAGGGAGCCTCACGGCCTCATGTATCTGCGGCAGGTGCACTCGGTGGCCAACCAGCTCGGCAAGGAGAGGGTCATCGACGAGAGCTGGGGCGCCGGTGGGAACGACTCGAGACCCGAGGACTGGTCCCGCATCGGGCGCTGGCTCGTGGTGCACGGGGTCAACCTGCTCGTCCCCCACCTCTCATTTATGACCATCAGGGGTACGAGGAAGAGCGACCACCCGCAGACCTTCTCCGACCACAGCCCCGCCTACGAACACCTGCGCCCGCTCAACGACGAGCTCGGCAGGCTGTGCTGGGTCTCGAACCGTGGCCAGATCGAGCAGCGGATACTCGTACTCGACCCCCTGACCACAGGTTACTGCCTCTCCCACAAAGCCGATTGCATCCCCGAGAGGGACGTCGGCTCCTCTCACAACGCCGGCGCCCCGCCGGGGGAGAAGCAATTCACCAGGGCGATAGCGAGTGTCCAGGATCTCCAGCGCGACTTCGGTGAGCTGTCCCAGGACCTGAGTGACGTCCAAGCTGACTTCGACCTCGGCGATGAGTACATCATGGAAGAGTTCGGCCGGACGGAGGGCGACTGGCTCGTCGTCGGAGAGCAACGCTACGGGCTAGTAGTCTGGCCGCCGCGTATGACGAATCTGAGAGGTGCGACCGCGGAGAGGCTCGAAGAATATCTGGCGGCCGGAGGGCTCCTCTATGGCATCCGTCCGGAGGAGATCACGGTCAACGGCCGGGCGTCGGATCTCCTGGAGCAATGGGAACGCCGCTTCGAGGACAACTGCCGCTGGTTCCCCGATAGGGAGGCGCTGGTCGCTGCCGTGCTCGGGCGGGTGCCTGCACGCTTGAAGTTCGACAGCCAGCCCGAGACCGGCCTCGCGCTCATGCGCAGGGTGGAAGACGACTCCGAGCTCTTCGTGGTCGTCAACTCCTCTCCCGAGCCGCTGGACAGCGGATTCGAGCTAGAGACCACAAGGGACCGTCTATACGAGCTTGACCCTTCGACCGGCGCCCTTTACCCGCTCGAGACGACGAGGGGAGCAGATCATCTCAGGTGCAGGTTGCGGCTCGGGGCGCGGGCGGCCACGGTGTTGTGGGCGACCGACGAGGACGCGCCAGCAGAAGATCGTCCTCCCGAGGTTCGGGCCTGGCGCAGGCAGACGGAGCTGGAGTTGGAGAGCGTGGAGCGGATGGAACCCAACGTCCTGGTCGTCGACCACTGCGAGCTCCGGATCGACGGCGAGATCAGGGAGCCCGAGCACGTCTACGCCGCGAACGAGGCGCTGTGGGCCGCCCACGGCATGGAGACCAACGGGTGGATGGCGACCATCCAGTACCGTGACCAGATCCTGGCCCGCAACAAGACGATGCCGCCGGGGAGCGGCGGGACCGTGCGCTACCGCTTCACGATATCAGAGGATCTCGACCCAGCGGGTATACGGCTGGCGATAGAGACGCCCGAACTGTGGGAGACGAAGGTCAACGGACAGAGCGTAAACCTCACCCGTGGCGAGCGGTGGCTGGACGATCACACGAGAGCCACAGAGGTCGGGGCTCTCCTCGTGCCAGGCGAGAACATTGTGGAGCTCGACGGCCGTCCTTTCGACGTGCGGCGGGAGATCGACGGAATCTACCTCCTCGGGGACTTCTCCTGCAAGGAGAGCGACCCCGGCTTCCGCCTCGCGCCCCCGCAGCCCCTCAGCCTCGGCTCCTGGCGACGACAGGGCCACCCGTTCTACGACCGCGAGGTAGCCTACCTCTTCCGGCTACCCGAAGTGAGTAGCCGAGGCGTTCTCTCCCTGAACGAGGACGACTGGCACGGCTCGTTCCTCATTGTGGAGCAGAACGGCGGGGTCGTGGCTCGGCTATGGGAGCAGCCCTACGAGGTGCCCCTTGAGGGAGATGGACCCTTCACCCTGCGGGTGGTCGGGCTCCCGAAGAATCTCCTCGGCCCTTGGCACGACCCGAAGCGGCCGCGCGGGCGCGCATGGATACCGATGTGGCATGGTCCTGGCATCCCCACGTCGCCCCAACCCGGCGAGATCTACGACCTGCTCGACCTCGGCCTCTTCAAGGTTCCCCGGTGGACCCCGACCGTGTAGTGCCCATCTCGGTCCTGTAGGCGGTGGCGCTCGCGGACGTATCGAAGCCCGCACTCATGTGTCCTCAGGGAGGATCACAACCTTGCCCGTCTTGCCGGCGTCGAAGGTCTCGTAGGCCTGTTTGGTGTCGGAGAGCGAGAAGGTGTGGGTGACGGTCGACTCGGGGTGCAGACCTTTGCGCCCTAGATGCTCGAGGAGATCTCCCATCTCGCTGATACCGCAGACCCACGAGCCGTGCAGCGTGAGCTGTTTGTGCAACAGCAGCGGGCTCGGCTCGAACGTGACGGAGCCGCCCTCTCCGAGGTAGACGACCCGCCCCCACTCTCGTGCCGCCTCCAGGCACAGCTTCCTCCCGGCCGCGCTTCCCGAACAGTCCATGCCGACCTCCGTGCCACGGCCATCGGTAAGATATCGTATCTCCTGTGCCGCTTCTTCTCCGCCCATCAGGACATGCGCGGCACCGGCGCCCCTGGCCAGCTCGAGGCGTTCGGGGATCAGGTCGACACCTATTACCTCGGCCCCGCTCGAAGCGGCCAGCATGACAGCCCCTAGCCCGACAGGTCCAAGCCCAACGACGAGGACCGTATCGCGGCCCGAAACGCTTGCGCGCAATATCCCCTGGTACGCGGTCCCGAACCCGCAGGCCGCGAGGGCGCCGTCTTTGTAGGTGAGTCCGTCGGGCAGGTGGAGCAGCGTACGTGCCTCGGCCAGCAGGTAGTCGGCGTGGCCCCCGTCGCGCTGCCAGCCGTAGGCCGCCCGCTCCCGAGAACTACACCCGATCATGAATCCCTTCGTGCACTCCTCGCAGCGCCCGCAGCCTAGAATGTGGTAGATGACGACCCTGTCGCCGGGCTCGAAACCGCCTACGCCGGGTCCCACGGCCTCGACCTGTCCTGATGGTTCGTGGCCTGCGATGACGTTCTGGTAGCGCTCCGCCCCCGAACCCGTGTGCTCGTGGTAGATGGCGCGCAGGTCGCTCCCGCAGAGCCCCGAGGCCTTCATCTTTACGAGTACCTGGCCGTGGCCCGGATCGGGACGGCCGAACTCTTTCAACTCTACCCGTTCTTGTCCGGGCAGGATCACCCCTCGCAAGAAGATCGCCCCCTCTCCGACGTCTCTACGTCCTCGTCCCTCTATCATGCCCGCGGTGAGACTCCTCACCCTACACCACGTAACGTTCGTCCGTTCACCATCATGGGTGATGGGATCATCTCCCGTCAAGGTGCGCGGCTGTGCGTCCTGCGACCGCTCCTTTATCATGGTGTCCGAAGACCGGCGGACGTCGGGCGGGGGTGAGAGAGCAGTGGTGCGTGAAGGGTTGGCGAGGAGGCGGGTAGGCGATGTAGGCTTCCGTTGGCGTGGGGAGGATGTCTCGCGTGTAGAGGCTTTTACTGACGCCGTCTTCGCTTTCGCGGTCACGCTCCTTGTGGTGTCTCTAGAGGTCCCCAAGACCTTCGATGAGCTTCTCGTGGACATGCGAGGCTTCTTCGCCTTCGCGATCTGCTTCGCCCTGCTTCTCGCCGTGTGGTACGAGCACTACAAGTTCTTCAGGCGCTACGGCCTGAGGGACACCCCTACCATATGGCTGAACTCGGTCCTGCTCTTCCTCGTGCTCTTCTACGTCTATCCTCTGAAGTTCGTCTTTACCCTGTGGATGAACCAGCTATTGGGCTTCAGCGAGAAAGAGATGATAGAGTCGTCCCAGGTTCCGCTCTTGATGCTCGTCTACGGCGCCGGATTCATCGCAATCCAGCTCGTCTTCGTACTGATGTACCTGCGGGCCTACTCGCTGCGCCATACCCTGGAACTCGACACACACGAGCTGTCGGTGACGCGCGAGGAGACCCAGGGCTACCTGCTCAACGTTTCAGTCGGGCTGGCCTCGGTAGCCATCGCCGCCTTCGGCGGTTCCGGGGCAGTCTCCTGGGCCGGGCTGGTCTACCTCCTGATCTTCCCTCTACAGACGATCAACGGCCGCGTTATGGGATCTCGCAGGAGGAGGAAAGAGAGTGCCCAGACCGCAGCGGAAGCCAACACTGACGGCGAAGGGCCGTAAAGAGTCCGACGGCCCGTTGATCGCCGCCGTTTGACAGGCATCCCGATTGGTATGACAATGCCTGGGTGTGACCGATCAGGCACGACGAACCAGGCTCAGAGACCGGGCGGCGGACCAGTTGCTGGAGATGGTGATCTCAGGCGGGCTGGAGCCGGGAGAGCGTCTTCCGCCCGAGCGTGAGCTGTGTTCGCATCTCGGGGTGAGCCGGACGGTCGTAAGGGAGGCTCTGAACCTGCTCGAGGCGCGCGGCCTCATCAGCATCGAGCACGGCCGCGGCGCGGT
>JACCSM010000346.1 GCA_013698525.1 Rubrobacteraceae bacterium | reverse complement strand
TGGCGGCCTGTGCCCAGGTAACCTGCCAGATGGTCGCCGAAGCCATGGGGATAGAGACCGAGCGCATCGAGGTCACCGTGACGGGGGAGATGGATCTCGCAGGTACCCTCGGCATCTCCGAGGATGTCCCCGTCGGTTTCGAGAGCATCCGCACGAGCTTCGACATCGTGGCGCCTGAGGCGACCGATGAACAGTTGGAAAACCTGCGCGACAAGACAGAAGAGTACTGCGTCGTGTTTCAGACGCTGGCCAATCCGGCGGAACTCCGAACGGAGTGGGCGTAGCGAGAACCGCAGTCTGTTTAGGTCAGTGCTTGGCTGCAGATAATGCGGGGTGTGTCTTCAACCCCGCGGGCAGCCGCTTGATGCAGCAGATTTTCGTACATCCTGTAGCGGGAGTACAGTCTTTCCAGTTCTCGTAGCAGCGCCCTTGACGTTTCGCCTCTGTAGCTGATTCAGACGGCGCTCCACGGCGCTGACGAGCGGACCGCACCCGACGGCGAACCGGGCGCTCTCCGTCGATTCCAGGATGCGGCCGATGGTGTCCACCAGCTTCTCCCTGCGGTTGTCCGCTATGTCGCTCAACGGCTCACCCCCTCGGTTCCAGCAAGAGGTCTATCCCGCGCAAGACCTCGCGGATGCGCTCTGAGGAGAGCGCGCCTATCCTGGCCCGCAACTGACTCTTGTCGAGGGTGACGATCTGCGAGACGTTCACGACGCTCTGCTCAGGCAATCCCGCCTCCCCCGGAAAGAGCAACACGTTGTCCGGATCCCCGGCGCGGCGCAAGTTCGAGGTCAGGCCACAGACGACGACCGTGTTTATTCGACTACTGTTGAAGACGTTGTTCTGGACGATCAAGTACGGACGGTCGTACCCCGGCGCCGATCCCAACGGCTCGACCACACCCGCCCAGAACACGTCCCCCTGCCTTATTGTCGTCCCTCTCGTTCGGCCCTTCGCAGCATCTCAGCGTGAAGCGCCTGCCCGTGCCTCAGAGCTTCCTCATCCTCCTCGTCCGGTCCGTCGACGTGCGCCTCGTTGAGCCGCGCCAGAAGCTCCTCGTTCTCGTGCCGCCGAACGTACTCCTCGACCGCCCGCGCGAACAACTGGCTGCGAGAGACCCCCAGCTTGCCGGCCCAGTTCTCCGCCTCCCGAAACAGTGACTCGTCCAGCGAGATAGCCGTCTTCACGTGAACCATGTTTTCATACCTCCTTTCATACCAATAGTATAACTAGAGATAAGCTACGTTTCGTATATCGAGCAAGAAAGGCTGGACACCTTACGCTGAAGTGTGGCATCTTTCATCTTCGCATCATTTACGTGAGTTCCTGGTTCCCTGCCCCTGCTACCGGGCGTACCCGATAGTCATGTTCTAAAGTATAGGCTGACGGTCGGGTTCGGATGAAGGATCGGTTTGATAGAGTCAGTGATCAATGAGTAACAACGATCTCGTCGGACGGTTGCTCGCGGGTGACCGGCGGGCGCTGGCGCGCGTGATCTCCAAGATAGAGCGCGAAGGCGAAGAGACGCCAGGGATAATCGCAGAGATCTACCCTGAGACCGGTAGAGCCCTCACGGTTGGTTTCACGGGACCGCCCGGTGTCGGCAAGAGCAGCATCATCGCCAAGCTTATAGAGCTCTACAGGCAGGAAGAGAAGCGGGTTGGGGTGGTCTCCGTCGACCCTTCGAGCCCTTTTTCGAAGGGTGCGATCCTTGGCGACCGTATAAGGCTCTCGGACCATTTCCTCGACCCCGGCGTGTTCATCCGCTCGATGGGGAGCAGGGGACACCTTGGCGGGCTCGCCGGCGGTTCGCGGCTAGCGGCCATCGCGATGGAGGCCGGCGGCTGCGACGTGGTGATCTACGAGACCGTCGGGGTCGGGCAAGGAGAGGTCGAGGTCGCCTCGGCTGCTGACACGGTAGTACTTTGCCTGCAGCCGGGAACGGGGGACTCGGTGCAGGCGCTCAAGGCCGGTGTCATGGAGATAGCTGACGTCTTCTGCATCAACAAAGCGGATAACCCGCAGGCAAAGAACGCCGCTTCGGAGGTGCGTTCCATACTGGAGATCGGACACGAGCTCGACCCCGACCCGTGGTTTCCACCCATCGTGATGACCCGCGGCGATACAGGCGAAGGCGTCCAGGAACTCAAGGACACAATAGCGAAGCACCGTCAGTTCCTCGAAGAGGACGACAGGCTCGGCAGAAGGCGGCGGGCCGCCCTGAGAGACTTCGTGGTCTCGTGGGCCACGAACCGCCTGGAGAAGGAGATGCTCGAGCGCCTGAACCATGAGGATACGGAGCTAGTCGAGAAGGTCTACAACAGGGAGCTCGACCCCATCTCGGCCTCGGAGATTATCTTCAAGGAAGTCTAGAGCGGTTCGCGAAGAGGCCCTGGCCCCTTTGCAAGCTGTCGGTCAGCATTCAGCGATCAGCTTTTTGTTATTGCTGATAGCTGAACGCGCGATTTGCAGGGATCAATATCCTTGCGATTCGCTCTAGAGATTGGCCGGGAGGAGTCGCTCGACGACGACGACATCGCGCCATATCCCATCGAGCCTGGCGTGTTTCTCGTGGACTCCCACCTCGCGGAAGCCTAGTGAGAGAAGTAGCTCGCGGCTCGGCGTGTTCTCGACGAAGACTCGCGAGACAAGCTTCCAGAAGCCGGCCTCCTCTGTCGCTTCCATGAGGGCCTTGATCGCAAGCGTGCCCGCCCCACGGCCCCTGGCCTCGCGGGCGGTGTATACGGAGAACTCGGCCACGCCGGAGTAGCATCCGCGGGGGCTGTAGGCCGACGTGTTGGCGAAGGAGATCACCGCCCCGTCTTCCTCTACGACGATGACAGGGTGCGTCCCATCGAACCAGTCTCGTATCTCCCCGGCCATGCGCGGACGGGGCTCGAACGTCGCGATGCGCTCCTCGATGCCCTCGTTATAGATTCTGGCTATGGCTTCCGCGTCTTCCTGGATAGCTGCTCTGGACTGCACGACCGTATCCTCCCCCGGTCTGTTACCCCGTCCCCTCTACCACTGAGCACCAACGTGCCCTCCTGCCGCAGTCCTCGCTTGTTCGCGCCACCCGCGTGTAGCCCCTACTCCATGAGGTCTACCACCACGGGCATTGCGGTGCGCCGCCAGTTCTCGAGACGACCAGGGCTGCTCTCGTGCTTCTCGACCAACAACCGGCGCGCCAGCCCGTCCTCTTCCGCGTCTTTGGCCTCGCGAGCCCGCCCAGCAAAACGCTCCCCCGCGATGCGGACCTCCACCTCAGGGTCGCGGCGGAGGTTCTTCACCCAATCCGAGCGATCACCGCCTCCAGAGAGCATGTAGAGTGCGCGTCTCTCCGGCACCAGGGCGACCCAGATCTCGATCTCGTGCGACTCGCCCGTTACGCGCCCAGTCGTGGTCAGGTAGCAGAAACTCTCTTCTGCGAGTACGCGAAGGTCAATCACAGGCATCAGGCTCGCGCAGCATGCGGCCATGCCGCGAAAAGCCCTTACCTGACAGCTGAAACCTGATGCCTGAAGCCTTCATTGGCGCAGCTCGACGCGACGGATCTTACCGCTTGTTGTCTTCGGGAGGTCGTCGATGAACTCTATACTGCGCGGGTACTTGTAAGGGGCTGTGTTCTCCTTGCAGTAGTCCTGGATCTCCTTCGCCAGCTCCTCGGACGGCTCGTAGTCTTCGCCAACGACTATGTACGCCTTGACGACGCTTCCCCGGTCTTCGTCGGACAAAGGTACGACGGCGCTCTCGACGACCGCGGGATGCTCGATGAGGATGCTCTCGACCTCGAAGGGCCCGATGCGGTAACCGGCAGAGAGGATGACGTCGTCAGAACGGCCAACGAACCAGAGGTAGCCGTTCGCATCCCTGTAAGCCCTGTCGCCGGTCAGGTAGTGGCCGTCACGAAAGACCGTCTCGGTCGCGTCGGGCTGCTCCCAATACTCTTTGAACAGTGCGGGTATGCGTCCGAAGAGGGCGATATCACCAGGCTCGTCCGGCGGACATTCGTTACCTTCGTTGTCGATGATCCTCATGTCGCAACCGGGAGACGGTTTGCCCATCGAGCCCGACCTTACTTCCAGGCCGGGATAGTTGCCGACGAGCAGGGTGTTCTCCGTCTGCCCGTAACCGTCGTAGATCGTCAGGCCGTGAAGCTCTTTCCAGCGCTCGATGACCGGTGGGTTCAACGGCTCTCCGGCGGAGACGGCGTGGCGGATGGAGGCAAGGTTCGCGCGCTCCAGTTCAGGAGTCTTGGCGAGGAGGCGGTACTCGGTTGGGGCCTGGCAGAGGACAGAGATGTCGTAGCGCTCGATCAGATCCAGGCGTTCGGCAGGGTCGAAACCGCCCTCGTGGAAGAAGATCTCCGTCCCCTGGCTCCATGGCCCGAGGAAGATGTTCCAGATGCTCTTGGCCCATCCTGTCCCCGAGGTGCACCACAGCCTGTCACCCTCCTTGAGGTCGAGCCAGTATCTGGCCTGCATCCAGGCGGCGTGCGTGTAGCCGTGGGTGTGCAGTGCACCTTTCGGATGCTTCGTCGTCCCCGAGGTGTAGAGTATGAACGCGCCCTCGTCCGCCGCCGTGTCCTCAGCCGTGAAGTCCTCAGTGGCCCCTTCCATCAACGTCTCGTAGGATTCCCAGCCGTCGCGTTCTCCGCCCAGAAAGACAAAGTGCCTGAGGCCGGGGGCGTCCCCGCGCATCCGCTCGACCTCTTCTATGCCTTCCGGGCCCGAGATCACGGCCACAGAGCCCGAGTGCTCGGCCCTGAACTTCAGGTCGCCGGACCTGAGCTGCGGGGCGCAGGGGATGGCGA
>JACCSM010000321.1 GCA_013698525.1 Rubrobacteraceae bacterium | reverse complement strand
CGCCGTTCGGGGCCGAGAGAGATGGAGGGCGTATCTACGGGCGCGGGGCGTGCGACACCAAGGGCAACCTGGCAGCGGCAGTGGTTGCGGTGTCCGCGATCAGGGACTCTGGTGTCCCTTTCCCGGGCAGGCTGGTACTCTGTCATCCCGTGGACGAGGAGGGGATGATGGCCGGGATCAAGGCGTTCATCGAGCGAGGCCACGCGGAAGGAGTGGACGCCGCCGTTATCTGCGAGCCCGAGGAGAACCAGCTCTGCATAAGGCAGAAGGGGGCGCTCAGGGTGGAAGTCACCGTGCGCGGGACGATGGCGCACGGTGCAATGCCTCTGAGCGGCGTGAACCCTGTTACGCGGGCTGCAAGGTTCGTGGTCGCGGTCGAGGAACTGGAGAAGGAGGAGGTCGAACGCCACGGCGAAGACCCCTTCCTCGGATATCCGAGCCTGACACCGACAATTCTCATGGGTCCTGATTGCGGGGAGCCCCAGATCAACGTCATACCAGCGAGCGCCTACGTCGCCCTGGATATCCGTACGGTGCCACGTCAGTCCCACAGAGATCTCGTCAAGCGTCTGCAAGACATCCTCGCGAAGTTGGCCTCTGAAGACCCCGACTTCGACGCGACGCTCGAGGTGATCGAAGAGCGCCCGCCAACGGAGACCCCGAAAGACGAGCCTCTGGTCACTGCGATGGCGAAGGCCCACGACCATCTGGCCGGTGAGGAGCCGACCTACAACGGGGTGCCTGGCGCGACCGACGGTACGTTCCTGCATGCGTGGGCCGGCATCCCCATAGTCACGACGGGGGCTGGTGACCGTGAGATCCCACACCACACAGACGAGTGGGTGGACGAGGAAGAACTCCACACCACCTGCAAGCTCTACGCCGCGACGGCGATGTACTACGCCTACGGAAAGGAAGCCCATGTTTGATTACCGCGCGATGTTCGACCTGACAGGCAAGACCGCGCTCGTCGTCGGGGCCGGCAGCGGTATCGGCGAGGCCAGCGCGCATGGACTCGCGGCGTTCGGCGCCCGCGTCGTGTGCGCCGACGTAAATAGTGACGCCGCGGATAACACGGCCAGTGAGATAGGTTCGGAGGGAGGAGAGGCCGATGCCATCGAGCTCGATCTGACGGACCCGGACAGCGTAAGGAAGGCCGTCGAGTCCGTGGGAGTCCCCGACGTACTGGTGAGTACGCCATCCGTAAACGTCAGGAAGCCTGTTCTCGAGATAACGGATGCAGAGTTCGATCAGATCGTCGAGCTGAACCTGAAGGGGACGTTCCGCCTGATCCGCGATTTCGGACGCGGCATGGCCGAGCGCGGCACAGGCAGCATCATCGCCTTCTCGAGCATACGCGGACAGGTCGTCGAACCGGGACAGGGAGTCTATGCCGCGACGAAGGCGGGGACGGTGCAGATGCTGCGGGCCCTAGCTTCCGAAGTCGGACCTCGCGGTGTCAGGGTCAACGCCATCGCCCCAGGAATCGTCGAGACGCCGCTCACGGCACAGATCAAAGACTCCCCTGACTGGTACGACTCCTACGCAGCCAAGAGCATCCTCGGCCGCTGGGCCATGCCGCACGAGATGGTCGGGATGGTCCTCTACCTAGCCTCCGAGGCAAGCTCCTACGTCACGGGCGCCTTCATGCTGGTCGACGGCGGCTGGACCGCCGCAGACGGATGCTTCACGCCGCCACTCTAGCGTTCCGACACTGTGTACGTAGATACTTCGGCCCGTATATAGTATTGCAGGTCCCAGTAATCGGCAGAAGGAGAAGATCATGGCGGCGGATTCGGGAGGCGGTCGGGGAGATTCGATCTTCAGGCTCGATGTCAGGCAGATCGTTATAGCCGGGATACTGGGAGGTATAGCGATCTTCCTCGGCGCGACGCAGCTCGGCTTTATCCCTGTGCCGAACGTCTCGGGCCGGGCGACCATCTTGCACATCCCGGCTATCGTGGGAGGTGCTCTGGAGGGACCTATGGTCGGTGCTCTCGCTGGACTTATCTTCGGCATCTTCTCCTGGTTGGATCCCGTCGTGCCCCCTCTCAGGAACCCGCTGGTCTCTATCTTGCCGCGCATCCCCATAGGGATCGTATCGTGGTTCGTCTTCGTCTCCCTGCGTAGGACGAGCGTCGACCTGGCCTCCGTGGTAGCCGGTCTGTTCGGCTCGTTCACCAACACCATCGGGGTCGTCGGGATGGCCGTGCTTCTCGGTTACTTCCCGCGCGCGGTCTTCCTGGTCGTGTTGCCCCAGGCCATAGCGG
>JACCSM010000319.1 GCA_013698525.1 Rubrobacteraceae bacterium | reverse complement strand
TCGCGCTCTTTGTGGTGCAGGTCGCGATCATGAGCGCAGCGCCCGCGCTGCCGGGTTTCCTCGCGACCCTGATGGAAGAGCCTGTGCGGGTCGCGACGCTGGCAGGTTGGATCATCGCGACCGGCGCTCTGGCCGCATCGCTCGGCTCCGTCATCGGAGGACAGCTCGCGGCGAGGTTCGGGGCGCGGAAGGTCATCATCTGGACGCTGCTGCTGGCCGGCGTCTCGGCGCTGCCGCAGGCCGAAGTCGACTCCGTCGCCCTTCTGTGGGCCTTGCGCATGGTAACGGGACTGTTCGTTGGGATCGCTGTGCCCGTCGCCAACCTCGCGATCCGCGGCGCCGTACACCCGAGGCGCCAGGGCGAGGCGTTCGGCGTCGCAGCAACGGCCACCTCGGCAGGCAACGCAGTCGGGCCCGCGGCCGGCGGTCTGCTAGCCTCGTCGTTCGGCTTCGGCGCGCCTTTCCTGGTTCCAGGTCTCTGCCTGGCCGCCGTATCCGCGATCATCTGGGGAGCGCCCCTCCTCGCCGTCGGATATCGCACCGCACTGCGCGATCACTAGAGCGGTTCTAGCTCCCCTTAGGGCCACCTCCGAAGAGCGTCCGGCGGGTATCGTCGTCCATGTCGTCCAGTGAGCGACGTAGCTCCTTGCCGACCTCGAGGGCGCGTCCGACGGCGGGGCGCGACTCCATGCCGTCATACCAGCGCTTCAGATCAGGGTAGGCCTCCAGGTCCTGGCCCTGCCTCTCGTGCGAGACGAGCCAGGGGTAGATCGCCATGTCCGCGATGGTGTACTCATCGCCGGCGAAGTACTCTGCCTCGGAGAGCCGCCGGTCCATGACCCCGTAGAGCCTGGTGGCCTCGTCGGTGTAGCGCTCTATGGCGTAGGGGATCTTCTCGGGGGTGTAACCCCTGAAGTGATGCGCCTGCCCCAGCATCGGCCCAACGTGTCCCATCTGGAACATCAGCCACTGCAGCACGAGGTACCTGTCGCGCGGGGTCTCGGGTAGGAATCTGCCCGACTTCTCGGCGAGGTAGATCAGGATGGCCCCCGACTCGGCGATGGATATGGGCTCTCCGTCAGGACCCTCGGGATCGACGATCGCAGGCATCTTGTTGTTGGGGCTGATCCTCAGGAACTCCTCCTCGAACTGGTCGCCCGAAGTTATGTCAACAGGCACGAGTCTGTAAGGGAGTCCCGTCTCTTCCAGGAAGATAGTCGTCTTCCAGCCGTTGGGGGTTGGCCAGTAGTAGAGGTCGATCGGCTGCGCCATTCGGCTTCTCCTCGCTGTCTCTGTGAGAGCATAGTATAGAAGAAGCGGTGTCGACAGGCAGACTTAGAGTAGAGAGAGTTCTTGCACCCTTCTCCGCAGTCGACTTAGAGCGATCCGCGGAGTTATGACCCTACTGCGAATCGCGTGTTCGGCTACGAGCGGCGATCGGCCTTCAGCAAGAACAATAAGCTGACGTGCTGAAATGCTGACTGGCTTACAATGAGACTGCTACCAAAGCGGTTGCCAAGGCACGTACTCGCGAACCTCCCTCTCGCTCCTGGACTCCTTCACCAGTGCACGAAACACCGCAAGTACCTCTTCCTTCTGGTTCTCCTCACTGGCGGTCGTGCTCGTGCCCTCCCACAGCGCCTCCATCCAGCGCAGGTTTCTTTCCCTGGCCCTGGCCTTCTCACCATTGGTCTCTCTCATGCCTGGACTCCCTCCTCCGGTTACACCGGTACTACCAGAAGACTCGCGAAGCGTCCTCATCAGCCTAGCAGTTCGCACAGATTCATGCATGAAACACGTTATGTATCATACTTCTCGGAAATAGCCCCAAGATGTTGGTGTTTCGTGCGTAAGGCAAAATATGTAAGCCGCCGAAGTCCGGCTCATCTCGGGTTCCCGCGTGCTTGCAACTACCAGGATCGGAGAACGTATAAAGTACGGAGTTCAAGCAACAGAAAGAGGCTTACGATGGATCTGCTACGCATCATTATCGCGATACTTCTCCCGCCACTGGGTGTGTTCCTGCAGGTGGGCATCGGCAAACAGTTCTGGATCAACATCTTACTGACCATCCTCGGTTACATCCCTGGCATGGTCCATGCCGTATGGGTCATCGCGAAATACTAAAGCGATTCGCAGAGGCACATTGCCTCTGCGAATCGCCCACGCGGCTACAGGCGATCGGACAATAGAGAGATCAAAAAGCTGACCTGCTGAAGCGCTGACATGCTGAAATGCTTCCAAAGCGGTCCAAACCTCTTTGCAAACCGCGTCAGGCCGTGCGGCGGAGGAGCCCGATCGTCAGCAGGCAGACTACCGTAAGCGAGAGGTAGGAGAGGGCATCGCCCCTGAGGTCAGCAAGGAAGCCCCCTACGGGGGCGCCAACAGCGTAACCCGAGGCCCAGGCGAAGTTCGTGATCGCGAAGGCCACGGCTCTTTCCATCCCGGCCTTCTCGGTGCCGCGTGAGAACAGCGCCGTCCCGGGAACGAGCGTCGCGTTGAACGCCCCGGCCGCGAGAACGACGAGAAGCCCGATCACCCACGGGTTCCCGACCCACGTCAGGAGGAGCAGGATGCCGATCGAAGCGAGCAACCCGGCGAAGATGGGCGGACGGTAGCCCGAGCGGTCGGACCAGCGGCCTAGCAGCGGATGGACGAAGGCCTCGAAGACGGCGCTCACCAGGAAGACCGTCCCCACTGCCGCAGCGCCCCATCCTAGCCTGTTCAGATCCAGCGGTACAAGGACGGCCAGCGCGCTGAAGAGCAGGGGGGAGAGCCCTATAAACCAGAGGCTGGTAAGGAGAAGGGGCTGGCGCACGGTCCTGAGCGCCGGCAGCAAGGACACGTCTCCTGAGGATGCTGGTGGCTGCTCCAGGGCGGCCCAGACGGCGATGACCCCGCCCGCGATGGCGACCGTAGCGAACGCCGGCAAGAGGCCGACGGTGGCGGCGACGCTCCCGAGTACGGGTCCGAGGAGCGCCCCGACGACGGCTGCACTGATCATCACCCCGATCAGCTCGGCCCGCCGCCCCTCCGGGGCCCGGTCAACGAGCCAGGTGAACGCCGCGACCCATGAGAGCGCGCTACCGAACCCCCCGATGAACCGCGTCGCCACGAGCAGCCACGTCGTGTCTACGAGCGCGAACATCACGCTGGTGATGGACATGAGGATCAATCCGACGAGGGCCGTGACCCTCACGCCTGACCGCGAAGCGAGGTATCCACCTGGCACGCTGCCTACAAGGACACCCGCCCCGTAGGACCCGCTCAAGATGCCGACCATGGATTTGGAGAGGCCGAACTCCTCCTCGAAGTAGGGGACGAGCGGCGTAAGCGCGGCGTAGAAGATCGTATCTACCAGCACTATCGCGCAGCTGAGGGCAAGGAGTCGGCGCACGGCGCTCATTCTAATGCCTGGGCCCTACGCGTGGGCCGGAAGCGTTCACGGCGCTCCGCGTTCGGGCTGCTAACATAACTGGTGTGAGCAGTATCTATACCATCTTTACCGACTGGCTCGCGTGGGAGCGCAGGGGACCGGTGAACAGGGTGCTGTTCGTCCTGTCGCTCTCGCTGGCCGCTTTCGTGACGCTGACCTTCATGTGGGCTTCGCTCGACCCTGACCCTGGCAACTTCGGGCGCTACTTCGCGTTCTACTGGGTATGGGGACTCTGCGCCGTCGGGGTGCTCCTCGGGATGGCCGAGTACAAGACCAGCCCCTTGCGCAAGGGCAGGGAACGCGGCCACCTTTTTATCCTTCTGTACATCGGCGCGCTGCTAATCGTGACCCGCGCTCTGAACATGGTCCTCTACGCCGGTTAGCGGTTTGTACCGGGCCCTGCTCTTCGACCTCGACGGCACTCTCGCGGAGACCGACTCCCTGCACCTGCCAACGTGGGTGGACGCGCTCGAAGCATACGGTGTCGAGGTGGACGAGGAGTTCTATCGCGACAGGATCAGCGGGCGGAGCACTGGCGAGATCGTGCGCGAACTGCTCCCCGACCTCACCGACGAGCAAGGGAGGTCCATCGGCGACGCCAAAGAGGCGAGCTTCCGCGAGCGTGCCTCCGAGTTGGAACCCCTGCCTGGACTCTTCGACTTCGTAATGCAGGGCAGGAAGCAGGGCATGCACATCGCCCTCGTCACCAACGCCCCTGAGGAGAACGTAGAGGCGATCCTGCCCGCCCTGAAGCTGCGGGACTTCTTCGATGTCGTCGTGCTCGCCGACGAGGTCGAGGCCGTAAAGCCCCACCCAGCCCCCTACAGAGCCGCACTGAATAAGACGGGCGTCCCGGCCGAAGAAGCCCTGGCCTTCGAGGACTCGGTCTCGGGCATAACTTCCTCTGTTGCCGCTGGCATCCCGACAGTAGGCATCGCCTCGAGCCAGGCCCCTGCTACGCTCCTCGCGGCGGGTGCCTTTACGACGGCGAAGGACTTCACCGACCCGCAATTGAGGGATCTTCTCTGGAGCAGATCGTTGTAGGGCGGTTCCTACAAGCGCGGTTCGCGTATCGCCCTTACCGGGATGCGTCCAAAAACGCCCGCAATCTTTGCGCGTATTCGGGATGCTCGTAAGCTTCGACGTGCCCGTAGCCCTGCAACTTCCAGAGGCTCGCCTCCGGATAGGCCGCGGCAAGGATGCTGGCCTGTTCGTAGGGGACGATGTCGTCTTCTATCGAGTGGATGATGAAGAGAGGTACGCCCTCATCTGCGAGCGTCGCGGCCTCCTTCTTCGGTACCACATCCCAGGGGTCGAAGTCGGGGAAGAGCCTCCCTGCGAGCAAGATGGCTGGCTCTAGTATCCCCCCGAAGCGAACGAACTCAGGTATTTTGCCCTTTAGAAGCAGCGGGAGATCCGCGTATCCGGCCTCCTCGACGACCGCGGCGACGCCCGTCCCCGGGGCCGCGCGCAGGGCCGTCGCGCCTCCCATCGACCAGCCGTGGAGCACGACCTGATCAAGCGCATAGCCTTGCCGCTGTAACCAGGCTAGCGCACCGCGCAAGTCGCGGACCTCCCTGTATCCGAGGGTGCGGCGTGCCCCGCCCGATTCGCCCTGGGCGCGCAGATCCAGCAGCAGCACACCGTAGCCGGCGTCATGATAGACGGGAACAGTCTGCAACAGATGCTCGTCGAACTTGTATCCGCCCCAGCCGGGGATGAGCACCGCTGCCTGGGACGAACCCTCCACAGGCACCCACCAGGCGCTCAGACGGACCCCGTCCGTGCTCCTGAGCTCGACCTCCGTGTATCCGAGTCCGACGGATGCAGGCGTCGCCTCCGGAGATTTGCGCCTCGGGGAGGTCATCCACAGGACCACGAGCAGACCCACGCCGAAGTACCCGAGAGATAGGGTGACGAGGAGGACGAGCACGCGGCCGGGCATTGTTCTCATCCTCCCGCCCGGCGCTAGAGGATCACCTCCACCGTCGTCGGACCGGCCTCTTCGCCGAGTGAGACGGTGAGGGTGCCAACTTCTCCATGTTCAGGCCTGCGCTCCTCGCCGTCGACGAGGACGCTCTGTGCCGTAGTGACGCCGCGCAACTCCAGTCGTATCTCCCCACGTTCGGGGACGAACGACCCCTCCCGTTCACCGAGGCGGATGGTGATGCGGTCGTCCTGTGTCTCGCAGAAGACCTTGCGCCTGGCGTATTCCCCCCTTTCATAACCGAAGCCATTCCCCGCATCTTCGTAGAGGGTGGACTCGCCCTTACCCCGAGCCGGGTAGAGGAGCAGCGTCAGGGGGTCGGCCGGCCTCTCGCCCGTGTGGGCCGCGTCCGGTCCCATCGGTATCGCCGTATTCGCCTTTACATAGAGGGCGGGCTCGCCCAGGGGTGCGTGCGCCAGGACGTGGGAGGGTCCTTCGAAACGCTCGCCGCTGTAGTAGTGGAACCAGGTGCCCCTGGGCAGGTAGACGTGGCGGTGCTCGATACCGGGGCGGGTTATGGGGGCGACGAGGAGGGCGTCCCCGAGCAGGAACTCGTCGTCGGCCGCGTAGGTGGTCTCATCCTCGGGATACTCGAACAGGAGG
>JACCSM010000316.1 GCA_013698525.1 Rubrobacteraceae bacterium | reverse complement strand
AGCACCTGTGGGAGAGCGCCGAGGCCGCAAGGGAAGCCGTGGACCCGCTCCTCGACCTCTCCACCATCGTCAAGCTTGGTGACGACGAGCTCTCACCTTTGCTCGGCACCGATGACGTCGAGGAGGCTGCAGGGATGCTGTTGGATCGCGGGGTCTCCCTGGTGCTAGTAAGCAAGGGTCCCGAAGGCGCGTTCTACGCTACCAGCGAGTTCAGCGGTGAAGTACCCACGTTCGACGTCGGTGAGATCGTGGACGCCACAGGCGCCGGAGACGCTTTCCTCGCCGCCGCCCTCGTACACCTCTCGGACGAACCCCTGGAAGAAGACCGGGTGCGCGAGGCGACCCTCAGGGGCTGCGCCGCGGGCGCCCTAGCCTGCACCGACTACGGCGCCATGGGCGCCTTGCCAACGAAGGAAGACCTCGAACAGTTCATGGAGATCAACTGACAGAGTACCGCGGCGAGAAGCCTTCCCAGGACTGAAATGCTGACAAGCTGAAGTGCTGAAGTGCTGAAATGCAGCGGTTTGCGAAGCAAATCGCCCTAGCGCCGCACCCGGCTGACCTCGATGGGCACGTCCACGCGTTCAGTGAGTTGCAGGGCGAGCGGCTCGAGCGAAGGCAGCTCCGTGGCTGCATGTCCAGCGTCGATCACGGTCAGGCCGAGCGACTCCGCGAGCAACACGTCGTGGTAGTCGACGTCCCCTGTCACGTAGGCATGAGCACCCGAGGCTGCTACTTCAGGGATAAAGGAACCACCCGATCCCCCAAGAACAGCGACGGTCTCTATCCTTCGCCCCGGGTCTGCGACGAGGCGTGAAGGGAAGCCCAACGACTTCGAGACGTGTTCGCGCAACTCATCAGCAGTGAGCCGCTCCAGCAGAGTCCCTAGCCTTCCGTACCCGCAGCCCTCAGGAGAACCCTCGACAGGGTAGACGTCCAGCGCTACCTCCTCGTAGGGATGTGCAGCGGTGGCGGCGTCTATGGCACGGCCTACGGCCTGGGCAGGGACAACGGTCTCGATGCGGACCTCCTCGACCTCCTCCAGCCGGCCCTTCTCCCCGAGGTAGGGATTCGCGGCATCCCCGCCGCGGAAGGTGCCAGTGCCCTGCGTCCTGAAGGTGCATTCTGTGTAGTCCCCGATCATACCAGCACCAGCTTCCGCGAGCGCCTTTGCTACTGCGTCTGCATTCTCCTCAGGCACGAAGACCACGAGCTTCCGCAGGGCTCCTCTCGGCGAGAGTACGCGCAGCCGGCCGCGGAGGCCGAGAGCCCTTGCCAGGGCGACAGACACGCCTGCGGGGGCGGCGTCGTAGCTCGTATGTGCGGCGTAGATCGCGAGACCGTTGCGGATTGCCCTGGCCAGGAGGTCTCCGGGATAGGTTGAGACGACTATAGACGTGAGTGGGCTGAAGATAAGGGGGTGGTGGAAGAGCAGGAAATCTGCACCCTTCTCCTCTGCCTCCTCGTAGACCGCGGGCAGCGGCGTAAGCGCGACCAGAACTCGGGCCACCTGTGCCCCCGGGTCGCCGACCTGCAGACCGCAGTTGTCCCACGCTTCGGCCAGGGACAATGGGGCTATACGTTCGACTGCTTCCATTATCTGCCCCACGCGTACCAAGGTCCGGGCATTGTACAATGCCCGGACCTTGAACCGCCTCAGGCTGGCCGAACTCGTCTCAGCGGCAACCCGCCTGCCGCTCATCGCCGTTCCGCTCTTCCTGGCGGTCGGAGTGGAGACCGCCGGGATGCGGGGCCTGCTGTGGGCCGTCCTCTGCATCTTCCTTACAAGCGGGCTCTCGCTCCTATACCTCCTTTACCTCACCCGCTCGGGGAAGATCAGTGACCCGCGAGCCATCCCGCGAATCGAGCGGGTGGGGCCCTTGCGCGTCGTCGCGGCGCTGCATGCAGCGGCGTTCGTGATCGTCTCGCTTCTCGGCGGACCGGCGGAGCTCAGGGCCGCGCTTCTCTCCTACGCCCTGGCCACGCTTGGCTTCGTCCTGATCACACGTGTAAGCAACCTGTCCCTCCACGCAGCCGGCGTCTCCGGCGCCGCCGTCTGCCTTGTTTACGTTTTCGGCGCGTCGGGTTTGCTGGCATTCTTGCTCCTGCCGGCCGTGTTCTGGGCCAGGCTCGCGCTGGGTCGCCACACGCCGGTCGAACTGGCGCTCGGCGCCATCGTCGGGGGTGGGGGGACCTGGGTCTCCTTCCACCTCATCGGCTGATAAGCCGGCCGGGGGATGTTCGAGGGCGGCTTATCCGGTAGGCTGCCAGGGAGTGTGGATGAACGACGGAGGGAGATCAGATGCCCACAGAAGATCCCGGGTCCCCGACGCTGCCGAGGTTACTCTCTGTCCCTGGGCTCATGGCCGTAGCCATCTTCGGAACCTTGGTTATCGTGATGTCGCGGCTGTTCGGTCCCGAGAACATCCTGAGGGAGGTCGTCACGGAGTTGCTGGCCAGCTTCGGCAGCACGATCCTGTTGATCGCCATCTTCGGGTTGTTCTTCAGAACAGGCCTGAAGCGCTTGCTTCGCCGGGCACCCGGCGGGCAGACCTTCGAGGAATCCGCGGAACGCCTGAGTGAGCTTCTGCAAGACTTCGACCAGCGAGGGAGGGAGTCCGAAGACTCCCAGGATGGAGAGAAGCTGGACCGGATCGAAGAAGGAGTCAGGGCCCTGACCGCAGACGAAGTACCCCGGCTGAAGCATGAGATACAGGAACTGCGGAAGATGCTGAAAGACACTGCATACGGGAGGGGAGATCAGGCCTCCGAATGAGCTCTCTACCACGTATCGAAGCGCTTTGCCATCCGCTCTCTACATGGAAGGTCGTGTCGTCGTATTACCAGTCGAGAACGCCTAAGGGAGAAGACCGGGGATCCCATTAGGATCCCCGGTCCACCGCTAAGAGCTCACCAACAAAGATACGACCTGCCTCCGCCGCAGGCTTGGCTCTTCTCGAGCGGCTGCCTGGTGAACGTCTAGCGGACCGTCACCCTAGTGCAGCCCGTACCCGCTTCTTTCCTGGCGTCCACGATGCACCAGTCGCCTCCCGCGCCACCAGAGGCCCTGTCCAAACTGTCCCCGTCGTTGACTTTGATCTTGTCGTAGCCAGAGCCGCCCTTGACTATGTCGGTGTCGTTTGTGTAGCCGTTGGCGAGTACGACGTCGTGGCCTCCCTTCAAGATTATCCTGTCGTAGGCCCCGTTGCGCTGCCGCTCGTAGATTTTGTCGTCGTTGCCCGTCCCGTAGCAGGGCGCAGCTTTGCAGTAGATCAGCTAGTCTGCTGCGAACGCCACCGCAGCGGACAAGGGCACCAGCATCACCACCATGGCCCCAACCATCGCCAACTTGTGCATAAGTCTTCTCCTCTCCCGTCCTCGATAGGGACTCACCTCCCTACTCCCACACCGTCACCTGCACACTAACAATGCTCTGGAGGAGTGCGCAACCCCCAAACGGATCAATTCCCGAAAAATAGGCCCCAATATGTAGAAAGACAAGGCCGGTTGCAGATGTCTCCCAACATCCCCGAAGTTTGCCTAGAAGAGTGACTAG
>JACCSM010000243.1 GCA_013698525.1 Rubrobacteraceae bacterium | reverse complement strand
ACGCCAAGCACCTTGCCGCTCTGCCGATCGCCCAGGGCGACAAACCCTTTGAACCCTTCCATTTTCTGGAGTTGGGGCAGGGTCTGCTCCTGTATGTGGCCCTTGGCGTCGTCCATCTTGGCCGGAGCACCCTGTATCGTGGTTACCCGTGCGTACATGCCGCTCCTCCTTCCACCCGCCCAGATCCCGGCGGGTTAGCCCTTTCCACCGCCTAGCATGATGCCATCTACCGAACCCCGGTGCGAACTTCCGAGAAAACCCCTTCCACGCACTCGGGTGAATGACGATATCATCACGGAAGTATGGTGCAGAAGCGTTCACGCGTCGCGGCCATCTACGACATCCACGGCAATCTGCCGGCCCTGGAGGCGGTCCTGGCAGATCTCGAGAGCGTCAGTCCTGATCTCATTGTGGTCGGCGGGGACGTAGTCGCTGGTCCAATGCCAGCCGAAGTCATGGACCGCTTGGTGACACTCGGGGAGCGTATCTACTTCGTCCGAGGCAACGCCGATCGGGAGGTCGTCGCCGCCTACGATGACGGACCGTACGCTGACCCTATTGACGCGGCAGACCCCGTGGAGCGCGTCGCTGCGTACGCCGCCTCCAAAATCGACCGCGAACAACGGGACCTACTGGCCTCCTTCCCCGAGCGTCTTATCGTGGAGATCGAGGGAGTAGGGCTGGTCTTGTTCTGTCACGGCTCACCGAGGTGCGACGAGGAGATTGTGACCGCAGCTACGACGGAAGGGCGGCTCCGAGAAATCCTCGCTGGGGTAGATCAGGACCTCGTAGTGTGCGGGCACACCCACGCCCAGTTTGACCGCCACGTCGGCGGCAAGAGGGTGGTCAACGCTGGCAGCGTCGGGATGCCCTATCAGGGAAAGCCGGTGGGAGCCTTCTGGCTGTTGCTCGGGGCCGACAGCCTCTCTCTTCGGCGCAGCGACTATGATCTGAATCGGGCGGTCGGGCGGATCCGAGCCACAGGGTACCCGGACGCCGAGGACATAGCGGAGATCCTTCTGAAACCGCCGGATCCCGAGCGGGTAGCTGACTTCTTCGAGCAGAGAGCCGCTGGCGACTGACACGAACTCCCGTTAACTCCCTACGGGAGAGCTTCGGGGAATTTTCCTTCTGCGCAACTCGGGATATAAGAGTAGTAGCTCTATCTTCTGCTTCCAAGCACACCATGATCCAATGGAGAGCTAGCTCAGAGTAGCTCGCTCGAAGCGTACCTCCGAAGCACCACACCCGAGCACCGCGCTGAAACACAGCTCAGACCATTTTGTGTTTTCGGACTTGTATCGAGACCCCGTGCAGCCCGAAGAGGTCGCCACTCTCGGAAATCACCTGCCCCGCAAGCTCGACCGCCGTGCTCTCCTTGGTCCCCGTACCGAAGAGAATACCGAGCAACTCGGCGCTGGAAAGCGCCTCAGGACCCTCCGAAAGCAGCCGCTCTCGCGGCCTGAGCTCGGGAGGGAGCTGCTTGATGGTGTATCTGCGGCCCTCCACGATGGTATTTTATATTATCCGAAAGTTTTATTCATTGTACCAACGACCCGTAATCGGGTGAAGAGGTGTGGGAGGAGGCGTGGAGTGTGTGCCACGCCGTGGATTCCCGCTTTCGCGGGAATGACGGGTGCGGGACTGCGGGAATGACGGAGGCTCTCATAGGGCGGTTCGCGAACCGCCCTCATACGAACAGCGGTGTCAGGATAGGACCGGTCCGGTGGTTCATGGGTGTGAGATCCCTGCGCTGGCGAGCATTCTGCCCGTGAGGGCGAGCGGCAGTCCGACGACGTTGGTGTAGTCGCCGCCGATCCACTCGACGAAAGATGCGGCCCGCCCCTGCACGGCGTATCCTCCTGCCTTGCCAATGCCCTCTCCGTAACGGACGTAGGACTCGATCTCGGCGGCGGCGAGGGCCCGCATGCGCACCCTGGTCACGGCGTGGCGCAGGGTGAGATCTTCGCCCCTTGCGACGGCGACGCCTGAGTGGACCTCGTGCGTGCGGCCCTGCAATAGGCCGATGAACCGGCCGACCTCTTCTCCGTCTGTGGCCTGTCCGAGGACGCCCTGTGGAAGGTCGGGCACATAGACAATGGTATCGGCCGCGAGCACGACGGTGTCGGGGTTTCTCGCGACAGCGAGCGCTTTGCCCTCTGCGTTGGACTTTACGGTCTCTACGGGGTCTTCGAGCATCAGCTCGGGGAAGCCGCTCTTTACGGCCTCGAACTCGTAGCCTGCGGTGTCGAGCAGGTCCATGCGCCTGGCCGACTCAGAGGCAAGGATGAGGTGCAATCCTTTCAAGTGCCGAAGAAGAGCCCTAGCTCCCTCTCTGCGCTTTCGGGTGAGTCGGAGCCGTGGACGAGATTATCCGGCATGCTGAGGGCCAGGTCGCCCCTGATCGTTCCTGGCGCTGCGTCGGCGGGGTTCGTGGCCCCCATAAGGGTTCTCATGGCCTTGATCGCGCCTTCGCCCCTTATCCTCATGGCGACCACGGGTGTCGCGGTGATGAACTCGACCAGCTCGTCGAAGAAAGGCTTCTCACGGTGCTCGGCGTAGTGTTCTTCTGCGAGCTCCGTGCTGATGTCCATCAACTTCATGTCCGCGATATCGAGGCCCCTGGCTTCGATGCGGCGAACGATCTCACCGATGAGCTTGCGGCGCACACCGTCACCCTTGACAAGTACGAGCGTCTGTTCCATTCTCTTCTCCTCTTCTATCTGATCATGTTCTTGCTAACTGACTATGGTCTTGCCGCTGCGCTGGTCCGTGCTGCAGTAAGGGCACGTTCCCCACTCCATGTTGAGCGGTTTATCGCAGTTTATGCAAGGTTTCTTGAGCTCCCAGGTGCATGAAGGGCAGATCAGGTAGTCTCTCTCGACCAGGTTGCGGCAGTTGGGGCACAGAAGGACACTGTTCCTGAGCTCGCGCTCGAGCACGGCCAGCTCCAGCTCGCGTTCGCGGGACTCTTCGAGGTACTCGGGGGGACGTACGATGAGGTAGACCAGGGTGCCGAAGTACGGAAAGATGAAGGCGACGAAGCCCCAAAGCACGCTCATGGCCCCGCGTCGTGAGGCATCCGCGTAGGTCCAGTAGACGAGGGAGACCCAGAGTACGACGAAAAGTAGGAGCACGAGCTGGCCCGAGATCCTCAGGATCGGGCTCTCCAAGAAGTTGGAGATGATCTGGAACGGGTCAGGGTCCTGCTGGAATGCGAGCAAGACGCTCATCCGATAAACCTTAGCATCACGAAGTAGCCGGCCACGAAAGAGACCACGGCGACCACAACAAGAAGGACGATGAGCTGCCTGGCGTCCTTATGCTTCACGCAACCACCGCAATACCGGGGCCGCTGTGGCGAGGGACCCGGTAACGAGCACCACCCCTGCCATTTCTCTTACCGCCTCTACGGCCACACCGAGGGCCTCCACAGGGTCCGCCACTACCAGGGCTCTCCCCTCTTTGCGGTCGAGGGGTTCGTGCAGGAGATCCACCTCCGCCGGGTCGGCGGCCCTCTCGCTCTCAGGGCGCGTCAGCACGATAGAGTTGGCTTCTCTGTTCAACCCGGCAAGCATACTTGCGGCGTCCTTCTCTCGCAAGACGCCGAAGACGACGCCTAACGGTCGCTCGCCGTACGTTTGGCGCATCCCGGCGAGCGCCGCCGAGAGCCCCGCCGCGTTGTGTCCCCCGTCGACCACCACGGGGACGCCGGCGACCTCGTGTACCTCGAACCTTCCAGGAAGCGCTTTTCCGACATCCAGCGCGACCTTCTCCTTCACCTCGGCGGGTAGGCTCGTTGCCAGTAGTGACTCGGCTACCGCGAGTCCCAGGCGCACGTCGTCCTCCGCGTACGGCGCGAGGCCAGGGAAGGGTATGTTTTCGCCGGCTTCGCCAGGCAGAACCAACCTCGCCCCGAGCCGGCGGGACGTGCTGTGCGCGAGGTCGACGATTCGCCCTTCGTCCGTACCGAGAAACAGCGTCGTGCCCGGCTTCAGGCTGGCGAGCTTCTCTTCGGCTATCTCTTCGACAGTCTCGCCCAGGTACTCGGTGTGGTCGATGGAGACGTTGGTTAGCACCACGGCGTCTGGTCTGACGAGGGAGGTGGCGTCGTGGCGCGCGCCGAGGCCGGCCTCCAGTACGGCCCACGACAGCCCTGCCGCTGCGAACATTCCGAGCGCGCCGGCGGTAAGGAGTTCGAACTGCGAGGCGGGGATGCCCTTTCTGTCCGCGAGCTCCATGGTCTCGCCCATGGCGGCGGCGAATTCCACCTCTGAGACCTGACTGCCGTGGAGCACCACGCGTTCTGTGTAGGAGAGGACGTGCGGTGAAAGGAATGCGCCTGACGGATAGCCCATCTCCTGAAGAGCCGCCGCGAGAGTCAGGGCAGTAGTGCCCTTGCCGTTCGTGCCGACGACCTGCACGATGCCAGTAAGGTCGATCTCGGGGTGGCCCATGGCCGTGAGGAGGGCTTCAATCCGCTCGAACCCGAGGGTGACGTGCCTGCGGCGGTCCAACTCGGCACAGACCCGCGCGAAAGAGGTCATGGTAGGAATGTTCGGCTCCTAGATG
>JACCSM010000199.1 GCA_013698525.1 Rubrobacteraceae bacterium | reverse complement strand
CGCTCTTCGGTTGGCCTTTCCTCGGGTTCTGCGGACGGATGCCGCCTCAGGTCCCGCCAGATGCCACGGCCGACCAGGAAGAAAACGAACCCCGCCGCCGAGGCCACGAGTACCTTGATGATCCTCTCGACCCCGTCGGGTTGCCCGAGCGCCGAGATGGCGAACGAGAGGATAAGGGCCATACTCAAGGCGGCGAGGACTGCCGCAACCGACACCACTCCAACCCTTACCACCAGGCTCAAGCACCCGGAACGCACTCTCCTCCTCTCCGACTCTCTGCGCTCTCATCCATTGCCCAACACTATACCCTCGAACGCACGGATAGGGCCGGGGCACATGCCTTTGTGCTCCGATCCTACAGCGGATCTACTACCCGTTTACGCCGGGTCGTCGAGGACGTAGGTAATCTCCAGGTTCACCTGATAGCCGGCGATGCTGTCGTTCTCGAGCACCCCCTGCGACGGCCGCTAGGGTATCTTGGGTGAGCGCGCTGCGGGAGCTGTATCCGGATCGTCCTCGCCTGCGGAGGGTATCGGAGGAGACGAGGGGGTCATCGTTTCGGAGCCGCTCGGCGACCTCCCTGGGGTATGGAACGAGGTACCCGAATCGAGCTACGGCGTCGTACGAGAGGAAGAGGATGGGTTGCACCCGTTCCAACCTCGATGAAGAGGGCCGGGTGGCCGGCTCGGTAGACGGCTGGACGCAGACGCCCCCCCGAACAGCTTCCGATGCGGCGGGTGCTTGACTCGACTGACCCCTCCGGTGGTCGGGATAGTGGATGCGGAGGTGGCTGGCCTTGACAAAGGTTCGACAATGTGTAAACTACTAGTTTGGCAAGATCCTAAAAACAGCCTGCATTCCCGCATCCATACAACTTCGAGTAACGAAGGGCGATGTCCGCGCGGTACTTTTCTCTGGGTTCGCGGCGTCCGGAAGTGGGGAGTAATGCGGGATTTCGAGGACGAGGCGATTTAACAAGGAGCAAGGAGGCGTTTGATGGAAACCATTGGGATAGCCAACGGGCGGCGGAGTGAGCGGCCTGCGGAGACCCCCGACCTCATCCCCGGGTACTTCGCGCGTATCGACAAGGGGAACCTCCTGACGCACAAGGAGGAGATCGACCTAAGCAAGCGGGCAAAGGCCGGCGACGACAGGGCGCGCAAGAAGCTGGTCGAGAAGAACCTCAGGCTGGTGGTCAGCGTCGCCAAGAGGTATCGTGGGATGGGACTGCCCTTCGAGGACCTCATCCAGGAGGGTAACGTCGGCCTGATGCGGGCCGTCGAGAAGTTCGACCCTGACCGCGGCTGGAGGTTCTCTACTTACGCCACGTGGTGGATAAGGCAGGCCGTGCAGCGCGCGGTGGCGGACAAGGGCCGTACCATCCGTGTCCCCGTGCACATGGGGGACAAGATTCGCAAGATGGCCCGCGCCTACAACGAGCTCTCCACCGAGCTGAGCCGCGAGCCCACCGATGAGGAGGTCGCAGGACGCCTGGAGTGGACGGTCGGCGAGGTACTCGACGTCAAGAGCGCGATGCCGGACGCTACCAGCCTCAACCAGACCCTCTCCTCCGACGGCGACGGCTCCGAGCTAGGAGAGTTGATCGAGGACGAGCGGGCCTCCGAGGTTGCTGGGACGGTCATCGGGGAGATGGAGGTAGGCTCGCTGAAGGAGGCCATCCAGCGGCTTCCCGAGCGTCACAGGCACGTCCTGGTGCGCCGCTATGGCCTCGGCGACCGCGATACCGCAACCCTCGCCCAGCTCAGCGAAGAGCTCGGCATCTCCAGGGAGCGTGTCCGTCAGCTGCAGCGCGAGGCCGAGCGTATACTCGGTAGCGGAGAGCTCGGTATGGTCCTCCGTGGCGCCGCGTAGAGCGATTTGCAGAAGTCGAACTTCTGCAAATCGCTCATTTCAGCCG
This sequence comes from Rubrobacteraceae bacterium, assembly GCA_013698525.1. GTDB lineage: Bacteria > Actinomycetota > Rubrobacteria > Rubrobacterales > Rubrobacteraceae > Rubrobacter_D. The sequence continues at coordinate 1,035 of JACCSM010000199.1, read as the reverse complement.
GTCAGCACTTCAGCATTTCAGCTTGTTGTTTTCGTTGACGCTGATCGCTCGTAAGCGAGTACTCGGTCCGCGGTACGTCAATCCCCTCTAACGAGCAAACCCACTAAGAGAGAAGGAGCCCCGTTCGCGGGGCTCCTTCTCTTTATCCGCAGAGCATCCTTCCCTGCCCCAGCTCCGTCCCTGACCGCTGAAATGCTCTAATACACGAGTTCAACGAGTATTGGATAGTGGTCGCTCGGATAGAGACCGGAGCTCTCGTCGGCGTCGTGGACAATCCAGTGCGACCTTACCCGTAGTCCTCGCTTGGGGTCTTTCAAGAGGACCCAATCTATACGCCGCGACCCGCGGTCGGGGTGCGCATCGCGGTAGCGTGCTCCTTCGAACGCGTGGAAGGTGTTCGCGCCTTCGCCATCCTCGTTGCCGGCGGCGAGATAGGTGTCCACGAAGCCTGATTCGGTGAAGGTTCTGTAGGTCCTGTTGCCTGGCCGGCTGTTGAAGTCTCCCGTGACGATGGCCGGCGGATCGACGCCCGTGCGCCCGGAGATCTCCGCGACTCTCTCCACGATAAGCTTGCTGCCTTCCCTGCGCGCCAAAGCGCTTACGTGGTCGAGGTGCGTGTTCAGGTGGAGGAAAGAGAGATCTGTCCCAAGCACACTGAAAAGCGCCCATGTGGCGGAGCGTGCGACCCTCGTCTTCCAGCTCCTCGAGTGCTTCTCCGGTGTCTCGGAGAGCCAGAAACCCCCTGAGTCCTGCGGCTCCAACCGTTCGGGGTCGAAGAGAATCGTGTTGAAGTCGTGGGGGATGGTGTTGCCGTATCTCGGGCCACGGATGCGGGAGTAGCGTGGCAGGCGCTTGCGGTAGGCGCCGAGGTTGCCGCGCTGCGCCTCCTGCAGCCCGATCACATCCGGCGCGTAACGCTCTATGGTGGCGACGTTGAGATCAGCCCGGTTGCGCCAGGCGTTTCTCTCGCGCGCGTCGTGGAACGACCCCCTGACGTTGAAGCTCATTACCCGGATCGGATGCTCGTCCATTCGG
>JACCSM010000186.1 GCA_013698525.1 Rubrobacteraceae bacterium | reverse complement strand
CGGGTGTGATCTCTCCGTCGGCGGAGATACCATCCGGCAGGTTCGGAACCTGCTCTTCTATTCCCTGCTGAAGTTCCGACTCTACCTCGGACCTTATCTGTTCTCTGGCTCCGGTCTCCTCCAGACGTTTCTCGACCTCCGGCTCTACCTGGGACCGGATTTGCTCTTCGGTCCCCGGCAGCAAGGTTCCCTGAACGGCTTCCAGTTGTGAGGTTTGCTCGTCTACCGCTCTTTGGACCTGCTCCTGCTCGAGTTGGTTGTACCGCTCTTCTACCAGGGCGTCTGCTCTTCCTCGCGCTTCGGCCTCTGCCTCTTTGCGGGCTTCGGATACTCCTTCCGCGTACTCGCGGGCGGCGGTTTCGCCGATAGTGTAGATGCTCTCGAGGCTCTGTACACCGTCAGTCTTTCGTACGCGCTCGCCGAGCTGTTCGACGTCTTGCAGGCCCTCGGCGCTGAGTGGACCCTCCGGCACGGTGGCGACGATTTGCATCGGAGAGAGGCTAGCGTAGTCGAAGTCCTGCTTGAGGATGTCGTCCCCGGCGCGGGACTCGTACTCGTCGGGCAGGACGCCCGCTTCGGGGATGCCGATCTTCATGTGGGTTACCGGGTATAGCAGGGCGGAGAGCATTACTCCCACGATCAGGATAACAAGCACCGGATGCTGCATAACGGCCTCTGCGCTCCTGCCCCAGAAACCCGCCCCCATCGCACCCCTGTTCCTCCGCACCGCGAGCGCGTTCACCTTGTGTCCGAGGACGCCCAAGACCGCTGGCAGCAGCGTCAACGCCGCGCAGACCGAGACGAACACCACGAGGACGCCAGCGACCCCTATAGAGCGGACAAACATGAACGGGAAAAAGAGCAATCCCGAAAGCCCGATCAAAACCGCCAGCCCCGAGAAAAAGATGGACCTTCCCGCCGTTGCCACCGTTCTCGACACTGCCTCTGGAATCGGGTAGTTCTCTAGCTCTTCCCGGAAGCGGCTCACGGCGAAGAGCGCGTAATCGATGCCCAGCCCGAGCCCGAGCATGGTGGCGATGCTAAGCACGTAGACGGACATGTCGTAGACGCCGGCCAGGAAGTACAGCGCCGCCAGGGCCGTTAAGACGCTCACACCCCCGATCAGGATCGGGATCCCGGCTGCCACCAGCGTCCCGAAGGCGATCACCAGGATAACCAGCACCAGCGGGAACGCATACTTCTCGGCCCGCCGGATATCCTCGCTGCTGGCGTTCGTTATGTCCAGGTAGACGGCGGAAGGTCCCGTTACGTAGGTCGTCAGCTCGTCGGAGCGCACCTTCCGGCGCACCTCGTCTACCAGGTTCTGCGTTTCGTCCACAGAGACGTTGAACCCGACAAGGGCGTAGGTCTTATTACCGTCCTCTGACAAGAAACGCTGATCCTTGGTATCAGCGTAGGTGGTTACGGAACGAATTTCCTCCATGTTGCGCAGTGGTTCGAGCGCCTCATCTTCGGCCCTCTGGTACTCCTCGCTTCTTACGGAAAGGTTATCGCCCTCGAAGACTATAGTGAGGTTTGCCCGAGAGAGACCGAACTCCTCGACCATGAGGTCTCTGGCCAGCTCTGAGTCTCTACCCGAACCCTCGAACCCCCCACCTTTTAGCTGGCCGCCGAGCTTCGGCGCGAAAAGAGCCGCCGTCACCAACACCACGGCCCACAACAATAGGATCGGCCATCGGCGACGGTAGGTAAACCGGCCCAGGCGCGCGAACAGGCTCAATGGCGCCTACCTTTGGCGCAAGCTCTTTTCATGTCTCCATAGTAACCGACGCCCCTTACGTGATCAGGAAGGGATGTAACCTTCGATGGTTGCAGAAGGAGCGACCAGACCTCGCCAGAAATTCCCAGGCACGACCTATTCTCCGGCTGCGGCGTCCTCACCGAAGCGTCGCCCTGGACTGGCTACTGAATACCATTTGGGCTGGTAAGCTCGAATCTCTCAATGTAAGCGGCGAAGCGCTCCGATATGGCTTCTCCCGTTTGTCCGAAGGTCTCTGGAGCATATCGATGTGCTCCGTGCTTGCCATTCGGGTTCAGCTGCAAGTAGTAATTCAGGCGCTCCGCGAACTCCTCCGACCAGGCAAGATCGTAATGGTCGTAGATGTCTCTCACGGTGCCGATGGGATCGGCAACGAGCCGATCGTAGTACACATCGAACATGGCGCCAGGGTGGGCGTCTCGGGCCGCCAGGTTGCGCGTTATCTGATGCTCGTGGAAGCTCAGAATCGCTTCGGTCATCCTGGGCACGTCGAGACGCTCGGTCATCCTGCTGTGTAGCGAATAGAAGAGGCTGACGAGACTTGCAGACGTCTCTACCGGGTTGCGGTGTGTCTGGATCAGGAGGGCGCCGGGGACCGTTTGTAAGAGGGTTTCGACGGCGCCAGTGTGGGTGGAAGATTTGAGCGCCAGGCGTCGCGTCGGGTCTGCCCCCTGCAACACCTGGAGAAGTAGACGGTATTCGTAGTAGGCCTGCAGACGGTCCTGGTTCTTGTACCAGTCCAAATAGCCGTATACCGGCGCGAACGCCCAGAAGAGGGGACTGAGGAAGGTATTTGCTAGCAGCCAGATGCACTCTTCGGGGGTGTCCACCCGAGTGTAGTGTTTGCGGTCGAAGTCAGGTGCCA
>JACCSM010000171.1 GCA_013698525.1 Rubrobacteraceae bacterium | reverse complement strand
TCGAGTCGCTTGCAAGACTCGGCCGCGGACCATCCCTCCCGCGTCTCTGTCGCCTGGTGAAAAGCGAGTGTTATCACGGCGGGCAGCCCGGACTGTTTAACGGCCTCCAGGGCGATCAGGGCCTCCTCGGCGTAGCTGAACGTCTCCCCGATGACGAATTCAGCTCCGGCTTCGACGGCCCATCCCACCTGCTCTTCGAACATTGCCCTGGCCTGCCGGGCGGCCTCATCGTTCCCGGACTCGTAGACGTTCGTGTTGCAAATGTTCCCGGCGAAGAGCGTACCGGTCTCTTCTGCGACGTCTTTGGCCAGTTTGAGGGCCTGGCGGTTGATCTGCTCCAGCGCATCCTCCTTGCCGATGACTCGGAGCTTCTCGCGGTGGGCGTAGTAGGTGAACGCCTCGACCACGTCCGACCCCGCGTGGACGAACTGGCGATGGAGTTGCGTGACCTCCTCGGGGTGCTCCAGCACGACCTCGGGCACGAACGCCCCGGCCTGGAGGTAGCCTCTGCGCTCCAGCTCGAACAGGTAGCCCTCGGCGCAGATCACGGGTCCTTCGGCAAGCCGTTCGAGTAGACCGGACCGTTGTTCGCTGGTGTTCATCAAGCTCCTCCTTCTGGCTCTACGGGAAGCGGGGTGCTTTGCACGCTGCAGCCTTCTGGGCTCGTGGCAAGAGAAGCATAACGATCCGAACGGTTCTCGCGGACCGTCCGGCGGTTCCTTTGCCACTGAGGTCCCAGCCTACTCCATGCTCATCGTCCCCCTTCGAACGGTACACGATCTACCCTTCGCGCCGAGTAGCTGTGTAACATAAATCGTTGCCCATCAGCTCCACGGGAAGGGTGAGTTGCTCGTGGGGTGCATTTCCCCGGTCTCGTAGCGGGAGAAGCGGAACGGTTCGAGCAGTTCTTGCGGTTCACCCAGCAGCTCTCCGGCCACCAGCGCGCCGACCCCGATCATCTTGTAACCGTGGTTGGAGTCGGCGATGACGTAGGCATTTTGCTTGAAGGTGTCGAAGACGGGGAAGCTGTCAGGGGTGAAGCAGCCGATCCCGCCCGAAGGCTCCTTCGAGAACAGGTAGCCCTTGCCCTCGAAGCGTCCGTGGCAGTGCGCCAGCGCCGAGGTCCACATCCTGGCGAAGTCTTCTCCGACCACGAAGTCGGGGCTCTCGGGACCGTAGGGGTCGACGGCGACCTCGCTCGCTGGCTGGTCGACGACGTATGGCGTGGCCCCGCCCTGTACACCGTTGAAGTAGAAATCGGGCTTGTAGTAGATCCCCCAGAGCTCGTCCGTTATAAGCTCGCCGTCTTCGTCGTAGAGCGGGGCGTCGGTGTCTACGTGGATCACCGGCGGCATCCCGCCTTCGTTGTCCGTAAGAAAGCTCGGCTCGACCCCAAGCACACCCTCCTGCAGCGACCAGTACGTCCACATCTCGCGGTCGCGGTACAGCTCCCCCTCGGGACCCTTGACGGTAATCTTTTCGGGCAGACCGAGCATCTTCCAGACGTCCCTGACCCACGGGCCGACGGCCACGACGAGGTGCTCGCAGTCGACCTCGCCCCCATCCGTCTGTACGGATCTCACAGCACCTTCCTCGAGGCGCAAGCCTGCGACCCTGACCCCGGTGTGGATACGCACCCCCTCGCCCTGGGCTTTTGCGGCAAGGGCCCTTATCGAGGCTTTGTTGTTCGCGTACCCTCCGCGGTGCTCGTGCAACACGCTCGTGATGTTTTCGGCCTGCCAGTCGTGGAAGATGTTCCGCATGTAATCCAGGCACTCTTGCTCCCCCTCCACGAGCGTCGATGGGTAGCTTATCGCCTGCTGCTCTTTGTAGATCTGCACCACGTCGTCGTGCATCACCTCGGGTGAGATCTGCATGTAGCCAACGGGATGGTAGGCGAACGCCTCAGGGTCCGACTCCCAGACCGAGACCGAATGGGCCATCAGTTTGCGCATCGCGGGCTGGAAGTAGTTGTTACGGATCACACCGCAGGCGATCCCCGACGCCCCTGCGGCGACGCCGGTCTTGTCGAGCACGATAACGTCCTCGCCCGAGCCACGCCCCCTGGCCTTCAATTCCTTCGCCAGGTGCCAAGCCGTGCTCAGGCCGTGGACCCCGGCTCCGACAACGACGTACGAGGCTCGCTCAGGTAACTGCATCATCTAGAACAACCCCACTATCTCGCCGTTCTCGTCTATGTCTATGCCCTCGGCGGCGGGTGAGGCGCTCAAGCCCGGCATCGTGCGCATCTCGCCACAGACCGGGTACACGAACCCGGCCCCCACCGACGCCCTGACCTCCCTTACAGGCAGCGTCCAGCCAGTAGGAGCCCCCTTGAGCGACGGATCCGAGGAGATCGAGAGGTGCGTCTTGGCGATGCACAAGGGCAACCCGCCGAAGCCGCTGTTCTCGTATGAGTCGAGCATCCTCGCCGCCTGCGGGTTGTACTCTACGTCCTTCGCCCCGTACACCTTCGTGGCGATGACCTCTATCTTTTCGCGCAACGACGCGCTGTCGGGGTAGAGGAACTGGAACGAAGAAGGCTCCTCTGCAGCCTCGGCGACCGCCTCGGCGAGCTCCACCGCGCCAGCCCCTCCCTCCGAGAAGTGGTTGCATACGGCCACCCGTGCGCCCATCTCCTCGGCGACCTGCCGGATAACGTCGTATTCCGACTCGTAGTCTGTGGGGAAGGCGTTGATCGCAACGACGGGTGAGACACCGTGCCGGCGGATATTTTCGATCTGCTTTTTGAGGTTGGCGGAGCCGGCATACACGTCGTCGGGGTTCTCTTTTTGCATCTCCTCGGGGAGGGGCCTGCCAGCCTTTACCTCGTAGCGGCCAGAGTGGGCCTTGAGCGCCCGCACGGTGGCGACGAGCACCGCGGCGTCGGGCTCGAGCCCCGAGTAGCGGCACTTGATGTTGAAGAAGCGTTCGGCGCCCATGTCAGCCCCGAAACCGGCCTCGGTGATGAGGAAGTCACCGCCGCGGATGCCGATAAGGTCGGCCACGATGGACGAGTTGCCCGTGGCTATGTTGCCGAAGGGTCCTGCGTGGACCAGGGCCGGCGTGTTCTCCAGGGTCTGCATGAGGTTGGGTTTTATGGCTTCTTTCATGATAACCGTCATGACGCCCGCGGCCTTGAGGTCCTCGGCTGTAACGGGGTTTCCGTCAGCGTCGGTGCCGATCACGATCCGCCCGAAGCGGCTGCGCATGTCGAAAAGCGAGGTGGAGAGCGCGAGGATCGCCATCGCCTCCGATGCCGCCGTGATGTCGAAGCCGGTCTGGCGCGGGACGCCATCGGTGCTGGCGCCCAGCCCCGCGACGATGTGCCTCAGGGCCCGATCGTTTACGTCCATCACCCGCCGCCAGGTGATGCTGTGCGGATCGAGGCCGAGGACGTTGCCCTGGTAGAGGTGGTTGTCGATCATGGCGGCGAGCTGGTTGTGGGCCTCGGTGACCGCGTGGATGTCGCCGGTGAGGTGCAAGTTGAGATCCTCCATCGGCACGACCTGGCTGTAGCCGCCGCCTGCGGCGCCGCCTTTGATGCCGAAAACTGGGCCCATCGAGGCCTGGCGCACCGCCACCGTCGCCGTCTTGCCGATGTGCTTGAAGGCCTGCCCAAGACCTACGGTGGTCGTCGTCTTCCCCTCGCCCAGAGGGGTCGGCGTTATGGCCGAGACCACCACGTACCTAGCCTTCGGCCTGCCTGAGAGCTCCTCGATGGCGTCGAGCTTTATCTTGGCGACGCCCTCTCCGTATGGCTCCAGGAGGTGCTCTCCGATGCCTATCTCAGCGGCTATCTCGTTCAGCGGTTGCAGCTTCGCCTTCCGGGCGACTTCCAGGTTCTTCGGTAACGTCATGCTCTCTGGACTCCTCTGTTTCCGGGGTCGACGAACCCGTCGACCTCTATGCCGAACTCATCGCCTGCATCGATCAAGGCGTCGAAGAGGTACTGACCCGAGGACCGCTCGCAATGTAACAGGTACGACCTCTCCCCCCCAATGTCGTCGCGAACGACGTCGGTTACGAGCTTCGCCACGGAGCTGCGGAAGGCCGCCCCGTCGGGTGCAATCTCGTCGGCGAGATCTATGGCACACACCTTCGCCAGCAGATCGGGCGCGCTCGCACCCGTGATCCGCATCAGAGCCCGCCCGTGGGTGGCGTCGAAGACGCTGACGGGCCGCTCATCTTGCACCTCTTCTACACGTTGTGTGAGGGCCACGCTCGTTCCTGGTGTGGCGAGCAGCAGCCATTCGCCGGGGCCGGAGCCGACGACGAGCGTACCGTGCGGGTCGCGGGCGGCGCGCCCGAACGGGACACCTAGAGCGTGGGCGAGTTCGCCGCCTGTGGACGCCAGCACGAGGATCTTGGTGAGGGGGGTGCAGTCGGTGATCTTCAGTTCGGCGGCGCTGCGGCGGGCGCTGACCTCCCAGCCGTGCTCGATAGTCGTTGGAGGGATCGGCGCTATAGGGCTGCGGGCGACG
>JACCSM010000169.1 GCA_013698525.1 Rubrobacteraceae bacterium | reverse complement strand
TAGACCCGAAGCGCGAGGAGCTCCTGGTCAAAGAGGCGAACAGGCTCAAGATCCCTGTGCTCGCCCTCACAGATACCAACTGTGACCCCGAAGTTGTCGACTACGTGATCCCCGGCAACGACGATGCGATACGGGCGATAAGCCTGATCTCCAGGCTCGTAGCCGATGCGATCATCGCCGGAAGGGGCGAGGGGGTGCAGGCCGAGGAACGCCCTGTGCCGCCCGTGATCGAAGACTCCCAGGTGGACGCCGAGGTCCTGCAGACAGCGATGGCCGACGGTCCTACCGAGACTCCGAATGGGGCCAGCGCCGGGCCACCGGCGGACGAGCCGGAAGTCCCGGAAGAACCGGAAGCAGCGCCTGAGGCCGCCGCCGCGGACGAGCCTGTTGTCGTAACCGAATCAGAGGTAGTAGCAGAGCAGGACGTGGAGCCGGAGGCGGCAACAGAGGCCGTCGAACCTGAAGCCGTGGAGTCGGAGGCTGCCGCGGAACCTGAGGCGGAAGAGGTTGAGGTAGAAGAGTCCGGTAGCGTCGAAGTGGAGGCGCCGGACGAAGAGACTGAGGAGAAGTAAGAACTTTGGCTAGTACGATAGAGAAGATCAAGCAGCTCCGCGAGGAGACTGCCGCGGGGATGATGGACGTGAAACGGGCGCTCGAGGAGTCCGACGGGGACGTCGAGGGCGCAAGGAAGGTTCTCAGGGAGAGAGGCCAGGCCCTGGCCGCAAAGAAGAGCGGGAGGGCTGCGACAGAGGGGCTCATCGAGGCCTACGTGCACTTCAACGGGCGCGTCGGCGTGCTCGTCGAGGTCAACTGCGAGACGGATTTCGTGGCGCGCACGCCCGAGTTCAAGGAGTTCGCCCGCAACGTGTCGCTACACGTGGCCTCCATGCGGCCGATGTGCGTCTCGCCTGAGGACATCCCTGCCGGGGCGCTGGAAGAAGAGCGGCAGGTGGTCGAGAAGCAGGTCGCCGAGATGGGCAAGCCCGAGAATATCTCAAAGCAGATCACCGAGGGCAGGATGAGGAAGTGGGTCGCAGAGCAAGCCCTCCTCACGCAGCCCTACGTCAAGGAGACGGACAAGACGGTCGGCGATCTCCTTCAGGAAACGATCCAGAAGGTCGGCGAGAACATCGTGATCCGACGCTTCGTCCACTACGAGCTCTAGTCGCAAACTTGGACGAGTCCGCCAAACCCAGGACCGAGACCGACGGGGCCGTGCTCCCTGAGCTCGGCCCCGTAAAGCGCGTCGTCTTGAAGCTCTCGGGGGAGAGCCTCGCGGGCGACGGCGGCTACGGGATCGACCCGGGCAGCCTCGACTCGACGGCGCAGGGTGTGATCGAAGCGGTCGAGGCTGGGGCCGAGCTGGCCGTTGTCGTCGGCGGCGGTAATATCTTCCGGGGCTCGCAGGTCGCCGACGAGCTCGGCATAGAGGGCGCGACCGCTGACTACATGTCCATGCTCGGGACCGTCATCAACGCGATGGCGCTGCAGGCGGCCCTCGAAGGGCGCGGCGTCGAGACGCGGGTTCAAACGGCCATCGAGATCCAGGAGGTCGCCGAGCCCTACATCCGGCGGAGGGCTATACGCCACCTGGAGAAGGGCAGGGTCGTCATCTTCGGCGGCGGGACCGGTAACCCCTTCTTCACGACCGACACGGGCGGTGCTTTGAGGGCGCTGGAGATCGGGGCCGACGCCCTCCTGATGGCGAAGAACCGCGTCGACGGCGTCTACGACAAGGACCCGATGAGGTACCCTGACGCGGTGCGCCTGCCGCGGCTCAACTATATGGACTTGCTCTCCAACAACCTCTCGGTCATGGACCACACTGCGGCCACGCTTTGTAGCGGAGAGAACTTGCCCATAGTCGTTTTCGATATACTCAAAGAAGGCAACCTGCGCCGCATCCTGCAAGGGGAAGAGGTGGGGTCGCTGGTGTGGGGAACGGCGAACGGAGGCGGAGGAGGCTGAGATGTCTGACGTTATAGATCTGACGGCGGCCGAGCGCAGGATGGGCGGGGCCGTCGAGTCGGTGAAGAGCAACTTCGCCACAATACGCACGGGCAGGGCTAACCCATCGCTCCTGGATAGGATCGAGGTCGATCTCTACGGGACGAGGATGTCCTTGAGAAGCGTAGCAAACATTGGTGCGCCGGAGGCGCGGCTCCTCACTGTAACCCCGTTCGACCCGAACTCCTTGAAAGACCTCGAGCGTGCCATAAGGGACGCAGATCTCGGCCTCAACCCACAGAACGACGGCAAGATACTAAGGCTTCCCATACCCGAGTTGACGGAGGAGCGCCGCAGGGACCTTGTCAGGATGGCGAGGAGCATGGCCGAAGAGGGCAAGGTCTCTGTCAGAAACGTGCGCCGCGACGAGATGAGGGACCTGCACGAGTTGCGTAAGGAAGGTGAGATCTCCCAGGACGACGAGCACAGGGCCGAGGACGAGCTACAGAAGCTCACCGACGGCTACGTCGAGAGGGTCGATGCTGCTCTCGCCGACAAGGAAGCCGAGCTCTCGGAGGTCTAACTGCTGGAACCCGCCGAGAAACGCCTCCCCACAGATTCCTCCGAGCAGCGCGTCCTCGATCCACAGCGGACCCCGCGTCACGTCGCCATCATCATGGACGGCAACGGGCGCTGGGCGAGGAGGCGCTGGCTCCCGCGCGCCGCCGGCCACCGGGCCGGTGTCTCCGTCCTCACGCCTCTGCTCGAGACGGCGGGCCGCGCCGGGGTGAAGACGCTCACCCTCTATGCCTTCTCGACCGAGAACTGGGCGCGTCCTGAGAGGGAGGTAAAGACGCTTATGAAGCTTTTTCTGGACACGGCCCGCGAGAAGGTGCCTGAGTTGAACGAGCGTGGGGCCAGGCTCCATTTCCTGGGAAGACGGGGACACCTGCCGGCCCCGGTGCTCGAAGCCCTGGAGGAGGCTGAGAATCTCACCTCAGGCAACGACACCCTCGACGTTTACATCGCGCTCGACTACGGGGGGCGCGCAGAGATCGTGGACGCCACCCGCCGGATAGTCGCAGACGGTCTCTCTCCCGAGGACATCGACGAGGTCACCTTCGCCCGCTACCTCTACGCCCCCGACGTACCCGAGGTCGACCTGGTGATCCGGACAAGCGGCGAGCTTCGCGTCTCGAACTTCTTGCTCTGGCAGATAGCCTACGCCGAGTTCTACGTGACGGACACGCTGTGGCCTGACTTCTCCCCCGAGGAGTTCGTGCGCGCCCTCGCGTCTTTCGGGTCCCGGTCCAGACGCCGGGGCGGCGTCTAGGAACGCTGTGCTCCTGAGGAGGGCAGCGACCGCCCTGGCGCTCGCGCCGATCGTGCTCGCCAGCATAGCCCTCGGCAAGTGGGCCGTGATTGCCGTTCTCCTCGTAGTCATAGCGGGGGCCGCCTACGAGCTCTCGCGGGCCCTGGAGCCGCTACCCTTTGTCGCAGCTCTTGGCGCCGGCGCGCTCCCGCTCCTCCTCTCGATCCCTTACCATCAGACCGGTATACTCGCAGGCGCCGTAGCCGGCCTGCCCTGGGCCCTGATCTGGCTCTCCGCAAGGCCCGAGACAAGAACCCTGCGCGCGGTTCTCGCCGTCCTACTCATGTCGCTATGGGTCGGCGTCCCGCTGGCCCACCTGGGGCTGTTTCCTCGCTCCCGATACGGCGTCGTACTCATCCTCATTGCCGTGGTTGGGCCCTGGGTCTCCGACTCGGGCGCGTACTTCGCCGGGCGCTTCTTCGGCCGTAACCTGCTGTTCCCCAGCCTGAGCCCGAACAAGACCGTCGAGGGCAGCGTGGGCGGACTTCTCTTGACCGTTCTGATCGTCACGCCCCTCGCTCTCGAGTTCCTCGACTTTACCTTCGCGAAAGCCCTGGTCATAGGCGCCGGGGTCTCTGTCTCGAGCCAGTGCGGGGACCTCTTCGAATCGTCCCTGAAGCGTATCCTCGACGTGAAGGACCTGGGGAACTTCCTCCCAGGCCACGGAGGCCTCCTCGACAGGGTGGACAGCCTGCTGTTTACGGCCCCGACGGTATACTATATCTCCCTACTCGTATGAGATTGGACCCTACACCCTGATGAGACGCCGCCTCACGATCCTCGGCTCGACGGGCAGTATCGGCCGGCAGGCCCTCGACGTCGTCAGCAGATATCCCGACCGCTTCGAACTCGTCGGCCTCTCAGCGGGTAACGACGCACGAGCACTCGCCCTCCAGGCGGCCGAGTTCACCCCTGAGTACATAGCCCTGGAATCTGGGGACACAGGACCACTCGAAGGCCTCACTGCCGAGGTGCTTGCCGGTCCCGGCTCCGCCGGGCGGCTGGCCGGCGCGCCATCGGACGTCGTCCTCAACGGCATAGTCGGCTTCGCCGGGCTCGCCGCCACCGTCGGCGCCCTGCAGGCGGGCAACCGCGTCGCCCTCGCCAATAAAGAGTCGCTCGTCGCAGCGGGCGAGTGGGTAATGGACCTCGCGGCCAATAACCGCATAATACCGGTAGATTCCGAGCACTCGGCGATCTTCCAGTGTCTGGAGGGGAGGCGTCAGGAGGAGATAGCGGGGATATTGTTGACGGCGTCGGGAGGACCTTTCTACGCGTTCGAGAAGGCAAGGATCGTCGAGGCCGGGCCTGAGGATGCGCTCAGGCACCCGACGTGGCGGATGGGGAGGAAGATCACCATAGACTCGGCCACCATGATGAACAAGGGGCTCGAGGTTATAGAGGCGCACCACCTCTTCGGCGTTCGGTTCGAAGACGTGCGGGTCGTCGTGCACCGCCAGTCGGTGGTTCATGGTGGCGCGCTCTTCGAGGATGGCTCGGTCGTGCTGCACGCGGCGTTGCCTGACATGAGGCTGCCCATAGCCTTCGGTCTCATCTACCCTGAGAGGGTCGACGTTGGGGCCGAGCCTGTGCCCTTCGACGGCGTCACTTGGAGCTTCGAGGAGCCGCGCAACGACGTCTTCAGGTGCCTGCCGCTCGCTGTGGAGGCCGGTCGTGCAGGGGGCGCCTATCCCGTCGCGCTCAACGCGGCCAACGAGGTCGCAGTCGAGGCCTTCCTTGACGGCAGGATAAGATTCCTGCATATAGCAGATGTTATAGAGGAGGTCCTCGAAGTGGTGCCGGACTTCGGGATGATGCAGAGCATGGAAGCCATAGTAACCGTTGACGGATGGGCGCGTGATGAGGCCCGGCGGCGCGCGAACGGAGACTCGCGATGACCGTTATCGTCGCGCTGCTCGGCCTGATCTGCCTTATAGTCATCCACGAGCTCGGGCACATGCTCACGGCCAAAGCCCTTGGCGTAAGGGTCCCAGAGTTCGGCGTCGGCTTCGGACCGCCGCTCGTGAAGAAGAAGATCGGCCAGACCGTCTATTCTTTCCGCATAATACTCCTGGGAGGGTTCGCCAGGATGGCAGGTATGGGGGACGGCGCGGAGGGACCAGACACGTATTACGCCAAAGCGGCGTGGCGACGGGCCCTTATCATTCTTGCTGGTCCTGTTGCCAATATCCTCGCGGCCGTTGCCATACTGGCTGGAGTTTACATGTTCCAGGGTGTTGCCGACGTAAAGCCGGTCGTGCGTGCTGTCGAACGAGGATCGATGGCGCAGGAGGTTGGGATCAGGGCCGGAGACAGGATCGTCGGCCTCGATAGCGATAGGGTAAGGACGTGGGCTGGTTTCGAACGCCAGATGTCTGGCCGTGAGCCCGGTGAGAAGGTGAGTGTTACCGTGTTGCGCGGCGGTTCACAGAAGACCTTCGAGGGAGAGTTGGGGGCCGATCCGGAGGCTAAAGATCGGGCGCTCGTCGGTGTGCGTCCCGAGGTAGAGACGACCACGTACGGGCCCCTGGAGTCAGTCGGCCTATCAGTACAGCGGTGTGGCGAGATCACGGTGCGGCTCGGGGTTTTCGTCGGGCAGCTCGTAACAGGTGAGAAAGACCTGTATGAGAACGTGACCGGTCCTGTCGGCATCGCCACGGTCGGGAGCACCGCCGTCAACCAGGGGTTCTTCCTGCCGCTTCTGGCCCTGATCAGCCTGAACCTGGCATTGTTCAACTTGTTCCCGATCCTGCCTCTCGACGGCGGGCATCTCTTCTTTATAGCGGCGGAGAAAGTGCTCGGCAGGCCTGTCAGCGAGCAGACGATGGGCAAGATCGCCGCTTTCGGCCTCGTCCTCGTCCTGGCTCTTTTCCTCTTCGCGACCTACGCCGACCTGAGTAAAATCTTCACTGGACAGCCGTTCATCCCGGAATAAGATAGGGGCATCCGAAACGTATAGGAGTGAGATGGCAGAGGCAGCGCTGCGTGAACGCCCGGTTACGAGCCGGCAGATAAAGGTCGGCGACGTGCCCATAGGCGGCGGAGCCCAGGTGGCCGTGCAGTCGATGACCAATACCATGACGTATGACGTCGAGGCGACGGTGCAGCAGGTCTACGACCTCAACGCTGCCGGCGCCGACCTCGTGCGCATTTCGGTCAACGGCTCCAAGGCTCTCAAAGGTTTCAGGGAGGTCGTCTGGCGTTCGCCGGTGCCCCTTATCGCCGACATCCACTTCGATTACAGGATGGCACTCGGGGCCGCCGACGCCGGTGCTGCGTGCGTCCGGATAAACCCTGGCAACGTGGGGAGCGACGACCGCTACCGCCGGGTGATCGAGAAGTGCCAGGAGACGGGCACGGCCATGCGCATCGGGGTCAACTCAGGGTCTGTAGAGAAGCGGTTCTGGGACCTCCCCAAGGCCGAGGCGCTGGTGGCGAGCGCGTTGCACAAGGTCGAGATCGCCGAAGAGATGGACTTCTTCGACTTCAAGGTCTCGCTTAAAGCGAGCCACGTCCCAGAGATGGTCGAGGCCAACAAGAAGTTCCGCGAATACTCTGACGCGCCGCTGCACCTCGGCGTAACCGAGGCAGGGACAAAGCTGCCAGGTGCAATAAAGAGTGCTGCGGCACTGGGCCAGCTTCTGCCCTACGGGATCGGGGACACCATCCGCATCTCGCTCGCCGAGGACCCCGTCGAGGAGATACCAGTGGCCTACCACATCCTCTCGGCCCTCGACCTCAGGCACCGCGGGCCAAACGTTATAGCTTGTCCGAGTTGCGCTCGCACGCTCGGCTTCGACGTGATCGGGATGGCGGCGAAGGTCGAGGAAGGGCTCAAGCCCTTCGAGGACCACTTTACCGTTGCGGTCATGGGCTGCGTGGTCAACGGTCCTGGTGAGGCCCGTGACGCCGATTACGGGGTGGCCGGCGGCAAGGACGACGGTGTGATCTTCTCCAAAGGCCAGCCGCTGCGGAAAGTGGGCCGCGACGAGATCTACGATGCCCTCTTCGAAGAGATAGCAAAGGACGACAGGAAATAGTAAAGGCCCTCTTCTCTCCCACCTGGAGAACCTGGCGGGTTTTGACGCCGCCCACTTCGAACATAATGCCACCGGGCGGGCTTCCATGCATCTGTCGAGAGACTATCCACTACGACACAGGTACGGCAGGTCATGCCCGGCCTTGGTGTAGTTCAAGCGACCGGTCTCGGGGTCGAGGATGGCGTAGAAGCAGGTGAAAAAAATACTGGCAGGCGAAGGCGCGCTGTGATCCGAGTCGCCCCCACGTTCGTAGACTGTTTTGAAACGCTGTGTTATAACTCCGCCCTGAGCGGCATGGGCGCCCGGGGACGAACGGAGCGTGCGAAGAGTAAGGGGGTTACAGGACAGGACGAACGATCAGCAATGAACAGATGGGCCAGAACGCTGGCCATTCGAGAAAAGGAGAATGAATACATGAGTGAACGTACATACCTCGATGAAAACGAGGGAAGATCACTGACTTCCCGGCGGGGCTTCCTGACCGGGTCGGCGGCGGCGCTCGCCGGCGGTGCCCTGATGGCGGTCCCTGGCGCGGCATTCGCCCACAACACGCCGGAACCGCCCACCGACATCGACATGCTCAACTTCGCGCTCACGCTCGAGCACCTCGAGGCGGTCTTCTACACCCAGGGCCTCAAGAAGTTCGACGCGAACGACTTCATGAAGTACCTCAAGAACAATAGGCCCTACAGCGAGCAGGGGATCAACGGGACGCTTGAAGGCGAAGAGGTCCGCATGGAGTTCACGATCCTCCGCGACCACGAGCAGACCCACGTGGAGTTCCTCCAGGGCGTGATCCGGAGCCTCGGGGGCAAGCCCGTGCCCGAGTGCACCTACAACTTCCAGAAGACCGCCTTCAAGAGCGTCGGGAACTTCTTCGAGGTGGCGCGGGTGCTCGAGAACACGGGCGTCACCGCCTACGACGGGGCGGTAGCCCACATCGAGAACGCCAAGCTCCAGACCGCGGGGGCGACCATCGCCACGGTCGAGGCGCGCCACGCCGCCTACTTGAACCTCATAAACGGCGCCCAGCCGTTCCCGAGTGTCTTCGACAAGCCGGTGGCGCCGCGGAAGATCTGCGGGGCGGTGGCGCCGTTCATCGTCAGTTGCCCGGAGCCCTACGGGCCCTACGAGAGCCTCGACGCCCTGTGCAGCCGTCTGCCCAACACGGTGAGAAAGTAACGTCTACGGTCGAAGCGAGGATTCAGGGGCCGGGGCAACAGCTCCGGCCCTTTTCTTCCCCAGCCTGATAACGCCTGGGATGAGAGTGTGGAGTTCTCCTCAGGAGTTCATAATCGTAGAGGTGTCTGCCCTCGGCTTCGAGGAGTTCTTGCCCAAGACGGTGGAGTGGAAAGCCTCGTAGAACGTGTTGGCCCGGCGCGAGCGGGTGTTCTAGAGAATCCCCTGGCGGTCCTGCGAGCCTTGTAACCGACATACTCTGAGATATAATCAAGCCTGCTGTAAGTGAGCAAGGGGTCTTCGGGCCCGTTGCTTTTTTTATCGTTCGGAGAAGGTGAGAGAGACGGCGGGATTAGAGAGGCTGGCAGAGGTGGTCGAGGGAGTGCTTCCCGAGGGAACCGAGCTGGTGGAGGCCAGGTTCTCGGGCGGGCATTTGCTCACTGTGCTCCTGGATCGGGAGGACGGTCCTGTGGACCATGAGTTCTGCTCGCGGGTTGCCGCCGTCATTGCCCCGGCTGTCGAGGCCGAGGGCTACGATGGTCCCATCGAAGCCTCGTCCCCTGGCATCGAGCGTCCGCTGACGAGGCCTGAGCACTTTCGGCGTTTCGTTGGTCATGAGGCGAAGGTCCGGATCGGCGAACCCCTGGATGGGCGCAGGAACTTCACGGGCGTCATAGACAGGACGGGTGAAGACGCCTTCGTGCTGAGACTCTCCGAGGGAGCGGAGGTGGAGCTGTCGTTCGGTTCCGTGACCCGCGCGAACCTCAAGGAGGACATATACAAGTGAATACGGCATTGTTATCCGCGCTACGCGAGATAGAGACGGACAAGAGCATTCCCTTCGAGACGGTGAAAGGCGTACTAGAGGAGTCGCTGCTCGCGGCTTACCAGGGCCGTGAGGGGGCAGTCGAGGAGGCGAGGGTCGTCCTCGACGAGGAGACCGGCGACCTGCGGGTCATGAAAGAGGGCGAGGACATAACGCCGCACGACTTCACGCGCATAGCGGCCCAGGTGATGCGCCAGACGTTCTACCAGCGCCTCACCGAGGTGCACAACGAGCAGCTTTTGGAAGAGTACGGCGAGCGCATGGGCGACGTTGTGACCGGCATCGTACAGCAGGCTCACAGGCGGATGACGCTGGTCGACCTCGGTAGGGTCGAGGCGATCCTGCCCGCCAGCGAGCAGGTTCCGAACGAGCGCTACGAGAACGGCCAGCGGCTCAAGGTGTACCTGCTGGAGATCAGGGAAGGAGGGCGCGGCCCCAGCCTGACCGTGAGCCGGCGCCACGAGGGACT
>JACCSM010000092.1 GCA_013698525.1 Rubrobacteraceae bacterium | reverse complement strand
GAGTATGTTGCCGCTGCCGAGGTGAATTTTGTATGTGCGTACGTCGCCCCTGACGATCAGGAACCTGTCTTGTAGGCTACAGCGGTCCGAGATTTTGAGGCGGGGGATCAGACGTTGCAGGACTTGTCTGCGCGTCTTTGCCGTCTGGGAGAGGGCGCCGAAGGAGTAGCTCGTCTAGTAGTCTCTGTAGCGGCCTTCTGGTCCGCCGTCAGCCCAGTTCGGGTCGTTGCCGACGCTGGCCACGCCGACGAACATGTCCGCGTCACGCATCACCTCCGACAGGACGAGTGGTGGGATCTCTTCTAGGGTAATTGGCCCTGAAGGTGCGCCCTGCCCGCGGAATTCGGCGGCGTACCCGCCGCCGCCCGCGTGGGCGTAGTTCTCCCTGGCGTCGATGTTGTAGAAGCGTACCTGATCCGTGGCCAGGTAGAGATAGGTCCCAGCCTCTGTGGTGTCGGCCCCGTAGTTATCGCCGAGGCCCTCGACCCAGAACTCGGCCCTCAACCCCCACGCTGGCAGCTCCAGGGTTGCAGGCGGGTACTCGTCGTCGACCATCAGCCTCAGCTTGTTCTTCCATCCGCGCGCTGCGCACAGGGCGTTGAACTGATGCTGCTTGATGACGTGGGCGGCGAAGCGATTGGAGTAGGTCCTCGTCGTACGCTCCGCGTCGGTGAGCAGGTAGACTTCCCTGTGAGCCTGCTTGAAGGGCTGGCGTATCTCCAACTCGGCGAGCCAGTCCCGCCAGGCCAGGACCTCGTTGGGCTCCTCCTGCATGGGATGCCACAGCTCTACGCGGGTCGAGTCGTCGAGCCAGGCCAGAACGTGGCCGTTTCGACCGACGATCCGGCCTTCGTGGAAGACGCCGGCGCCTGTGCGTTCTCTGTTTGTAAACTTCCAGATCAGGCGCCGCGCTAGCGTGCCGACGACAGGATAGTCGAGATAGCGCCCGCGCCAGGAGGGGTACGTCCAGCTCTTCTGCTCCAGATACAGGTTCTCGATCCTGTCGCGCTGGGCCGGGAGCATCTTCCGCAGGTCGGTAGCCGCCGCCTTGATCTCTTTCAACTCCTCGGGGTTGTGCTCTTTGACTGCCTTTGGCACGGATATCTGCGGTTTGCCATCCGGCCTGATCCGCCGTAGTTCCGTCGTGCTCGTGCCGGTGACTACCAGCTCGACGCCGAACTCGCCCAACATGGCGCGCCTAACCCCCACCTCCTGCAGGCCGTAAGCGGGGACGGAGATCTCCTCTATCTCCCGAAGCGACATCCCGGCTCGCCCCGCTGCGGTGGCCAGTACCTTCTCGATACCCTTCTGCGCCGTGCCGAACTTCACCCTGGCCTGTAGCATCGCGAGCTGCCCCACGCCCCCTGCGTCAGGCATGGCGCCCAACGCCCACACGCAGGCGTCGCCGACCCTGACACACCTCGGGCCCATCTGCGGCACCTTACGATACGCCGAGAGCGCCAGTGTGCCCAACGCACGCGCGACCTCGGCATCCTCGCTCCCCGCGCACAGCCAGGCCAGCGCCTTGAGGATGTCCGCGTTCTCGTCCTGCAAGAGCAGGTTGGGGTCGGCCTGCCACTGTGATCCCCCCTCGACGGACCTGGTACGCGGCCTGTCTACCAGGGGAAACCAGTGCAGCAAGGCTCTGTCGAAGACGGGGCGTCCGATCTTCTCTATCAGCGACATCGCGTCTCCGGACCAATTCTTGCCGGGCCTCGCGCCTCTGGCCCTGGCACAGCGTTGCAGGAGATCGACCCAGGCCGCACGCGCTTCGCCTTCCATGGCCCCGATGTCGCCTATCGTCGCATCCGACCAGGCCTCGCCGGGTACGAGGGGCATGGTCGAGGTCGAAAGCCTCCCCAGCTCTTTCAGCCTTGCTGACCAGCGGCGCGTCTCTTCTGTGCTGTGGCCTTCTTCGAGACACTTTGTGAGATTGTTCATCCTCTTGCGGAGATCTGGTGTGAGCCCGTGGTCCTTGAGGTGATCCTGGAGCACTTTGATCATCTGTGGTGTTCCGCGCACGGACGTATACGGCTGGCGGATGGACCAGTCCAGGAGGTGACAGACGTCGTCATGCTCGAATGGGAGCCTGCGTCTGAGCACGGTGTGCATGGTTTGACGGACCGCCCAGGTCTCGTAGAAGGCCGTTGAGGGTTTACTGTGGCGGAGATCCAACCACATCGCCGCGGCCAGCACGAACTCGCGCTGTTCCTCCTGGCTTGCCGCGAGGATCCGACGACCGGCCTCGGAGTCCCTGTTTTCGAAAGTGTACCGGCTGTATACCTCCTCCTTCTCCTCGGCCACGAGGTCGTCGATCCAGGCCCTGTAAGGTTGCGGGATGCGCCGCCTGAGGAGGAACACGTTCAGCCTCCGACGAGCGGGACAAGCTTCAGGAAAGTGACCGTGGTGTCAGGCCAGATCTCGATCTCCTCATCCAGCTCATCCACCTGCCGGTCATCGACCAGCAAGATGAACCCGTTGCTGTAAAACGCTTTGATCGCCAGTTCGAACTGTTTCTCTGGGTCTATCATCCGCCCCTTGCGCATCTTGAAGCCGTTGAATGACCTCTCCGCGTCGGTCGGCTGGACGAGACCGCGGAAGTACTCGGGCTGGCTGAGGTTGTAGTCGCTGACCTCGTTTGCGACGCGGGTGCGGATCAACTCCCGCACCGTGACACGGCCTGCCAGTACATCGAGCGTAAAGGCTCAATCTTCATCACGCCCGAGGCTGAAAGTCGTTTCGTCCCGGATCTTCAATGTCGTAGACATCGCCACACTCCGTCCTCGAAACCCTCTGGAAACGTACAAGAAGCGTACGGCTCGAGGGTTACCAGGACAAGTACCAATAGCGCTTGAACAGCGAGGATTCGCTGCTACCGGGCGGCTCGGGCGGGGAAACACGCTCTCAGACGCGTAGAGCACGTGAATCATCAAGGTCCAGCGGTCGGCCTGCTCGGGGTGGCGCACTCTCGTCGACTGCGTGAGGGCTCACGCGCCGCGCACCCGCGGAACGATCGCAGCCCCGCCGCGGCATTACCGTGCCGCTTCACGCATTCAAGGGCACTCGGGTGCCTGTGGAGATTTTGATCCAGCACCTCGCCGCCGGAGACTTGCTGGATGAGTTCCTGGAGGGTTTCCCAGGCCCCTTTCGCGAGCAGGCGGTCGCCTACCTCGAGGATGCGGCGGGGTTCGGGAGGTGCGATCATCGGGGCGTTGGCTAGAGTTAGAGGCGAGCGGGGTCAGGGCGGGTTGGAGACTCACATCCTGTTCTTTGTGGCGGCTGTTGCAGCGGGCCTGATCAACTCGCTCGCG
>JACCSM010000088.1 GCA_013698525.1 Rubrobacteraceae bacterium | reverse complement strand
CGAGAAGGGGAGCAGGGATGAGCGGTGATCTCCGCGAGGGTGGGTGTTTCTGCGGGAGGGTGAGATACAGGGTGGCCGGGGAGCCGCTGAGGTCTGCGGTCTGTCACTGCGTCTCGTGCCGCAGGACGTCGGGTGCGCAGTCGGTCGCGTGGCTTACCTTCCCCTCTAAGAGGTTCTCATTCGTCCATGGTGAGCCGGCCGACTACCGTTCTTCCGATGAGGTGAGCAGGACGTTCTGCCAGAGTTGCGGCACGTCGCTCACCTACAGGCAAGACGAGGAGCCTGACTCCATCGACGTGACCGCCGCGAGCCTGGACCTCCCCGACGAGTTCCCTCCCACACGACATCTATGGTTGGAAGACAAACTCGCCTGGGAGGGTGTCGACGACGATCTACCCCGGTTCGAGCAGGGTGGCCTGCCGGATTAGCGTTGTAAGGGCGGTCTCTACGGAGGTGAGGCAGTGCAGACAGAGAACCCAGTCTACGAGGAGATAAAGGAGATCCTACGTGCCGTCGAACTCCCGAGCGTCGCGCTCGTCGGGCAGCGGATAGATTCTCCCCCAGCGCTAACGAACATCAGGGAGGGTGTCCGCGAGGCGCTGAGCTCCGTGGAGCTACCATCAGGCTCGGTGGCCATAGGCGTCGGGAGCAGGGGCGTCGCCAGGATCGGGGAGGTAGTCGCGGCGCTGGTCGGGGCCTTGAAGGAGTCCGGCGCCCAGCCCTTCGTAGTCCCTGCGATGGGGAGCCACGGCGCCTCGACCGCGGAGGGCCAGGCGCGGGTACTCGAGCACCTCGGGGTGAGCGAAGCGAGCGTAGGGTGTCCCGTGCGGGCGACGATGGAGAGTGCGAGGATCGGGGAGACGCCCTCGGGCGTTGCCGTCTACATGGACCGTAATGCCTACGAGGCAGACTCGGTCATCGTGGTCAACAGGGTCAAGCCCCACACCGCGTTCAGGGGAACCGTCGAAAGCGGGCCGACGAAGATGCTCGCCATCGGGCTGGGCAAGCAGCGGGGGGCGCACTCCATACACTCCGCGGGGTGGGAGGATATCCACCAGACCATCCCCGAGGCGGCCCGCGTCGCCGTCGAGAGCGGCAAGGTCGCCTTCGGCCTCGCCACCGTAGAGAACGCGGAAGAAGAGCCTTGCAAGATAGTGGCGATCCCCGCCGAGGAACTGGAGGAGGCTGAGGCACCGCTCCTCGAAGAAGCGAAGCGCAACCTCGCGCGGCTGCCTTTCGGCGAGATCGACGTGCTGGTGGTAGGTGAGATCGGGAAGAACATCTCGGGCGACGGCGCCGACCCTAACGTCACGGGCCGCTACCCGACGACCGCTGCCTCCGGCGGCCCTTCGGTCGAGCGCATGGTCTTCCTCGGCCTGACGGAGGAGACCGGCGGGAATGCCAACGGCCTCGGCATGGCAGACGTCGTTACCGAACGCCTCGCCGGCTCGGTGGACCGTCCCTCGACTTACATGAACGCCCTTACCTCGACCACGCCGGCGCCGGTAAAGACCCCGATGGTCATGCCGACAGATAAGATGGCAGTCGCCGCGGCCCTGACCATGTGCGCCGGCGTCGACCCTGCTGATGCCAGGCTCGTACGCATAGAGAACACCCTCAAGCTTGGGAGGATCTGGGTCTCCGAGGCGCTGCTTCGCGACATCGAGAACGACGAGCGGTTGGAGATCCTGGAAGAACCCCGGCCGATGCGATTCGAAGAAGGCGGGATCATTCCAAGGAGCGCATAGCACTCCAGGTTTAAGGTAACAGGCATCAGGTTTTGCACGGTCGGTCCACGAGCAACTTACGGTCCGTAGGGATCAGGGTTGCCGGGGTATGCGCTGTTCGACGGGGAGGATGGAGAAGGACCTGTGCGGTTCGGCCTGGTACCAGTAGGCGACTGATGAGTAGTCGTCTGAGCGTTTGTTGGCGTGGCCGTGCTCGATGGTGACCCGGATGGACCTCTCGAACGTCACGGGGTCCTCCACGTGGAAGCGGTAGAGGCTTATGTGGCCGCCCCAGTTGTCGCCGCCGCCTAAAGTGATGCCGTGGTATGGCGCGGAGTATTCCTGTTGTGGGCACCAGGCTGTGTTGAAGTAGTCTTCGGTACCTGTCCCATGCAGGGAGGGCGGCCACTGTTCGCCATCGATGAAGATCATGTCGTCCCCCTCCCCGTACCAGTTCCACTGGTTAGTCTCGCGGAGGTTGTGGATGTTG
>JACCSM010000078.1 GCA_013698525.1 Rubrobacteraceae bacterium | reverse complement strand
CTTCCTCTGCTTCACATAATGCCAGTTGGCGGACTTTCGCGCATCCCGGCCACGTTTCCCGAGAAGGTGCCTACCAAGCGTGCCAGAGCCGCTCGAATTAGGATGCGATCCTGCTCGCGGACGACGTACTTTCCTCATCCCCGAACTGCGCCCCGCGAGCTTGCTCAACCTCGGCGTGATCCTATAGTCTACGTGGGTAGGATAGAGGGCGGTCCGTGTTCACAACGGGAAGGGGGAGGTCGCTTGACCCGCTACGAGCCAGCCGACTCGTTCGTGACGCCGCGCTTCTCCGGCGTGCGCACCTTCATGCGGTTGCCGAACGTCCAGGACCTCGAGAACGCCGACGCCGCCATCGTGGGCGTCCCCTTCGACACCGGGGGCACGTTCCGCGTCGGCGCCCGCTTCGGCCCAGAGGGGGTACGTAGCGCCTCCCACCTCCTCAGGCGCTACAACCCGAGCCTGGACGTGGCGATCTTCGACCACCTCTCGGTAATAGACTACGGTGACGTCCCCGTTGTCCCAGGCTACATCGAGGAGAGTTACCGGCGGATAGAGGAGGGCCTGGAACCCGTACACAGCGCCGGGGTAACCCCGGTAGTCCTTGGCGGCGACCACTCCATAGCGCTGCCGGAACTCAGGGCTGCCGCTGCCATTTACGGGCCGCTGGCCCTCGTGCAGTTCGACTCCCATCCCGACACCTGGGACGCCTACTTCGGCGAGAAGCACACGCACGGCACGCCTTTCCGGCGGGCTGTCGAAGAAGGACTCCTCGATACCTCGCGCTCCATCCAGGTCGGGATGAGGGGTTCGATCTACGACAGGGGCGATTGGGATGACGCGCGCGAGATGGGCTTCGACCTCGTCCCGACAGACGAGGTCCGCGAGCTCGGGATACCGAGGGTGATAGACCGTATCCGCGAAAGGACCGGCGACGCCAAGGTCTACGTCTCCTTCGACGTGGACTTCGTCGATCCCGCTTACGCGCCAGGGACGGGGACTCCGGAGATCGGGGGCTTCACCAGCCGCGAAGCGCAGGAATTCGTGCGGGGCCTCGCCGGCCTCGAGATCATCGGCTGCGACGTGGTGGAGATCTACCCCGCCTACGACCATTCCCAGATCACAGCCCTTCTTGCCGCCAACGTGGCGCACGAGTTCTTGAGCCTTCTAGCCCTCGGGAGGAAGAACGAAGATGGATAACCCGCTACTCGACTACCTCGTCATAGCCCTCTGCTTCGCCGTGATAATCGGCGCCGGGGCGTCGTCGCCTACTCGGTGGCCGGCGGTATGTGGTCCATCACCCTCACGGACTACCTGCAGTTCTTGGTCATGATGGTCGGAATA
Organism: Rubrobacteraceae bacterium; assembly: GCA_013698525.1. Taxonomy (GTDB): domain Bacteria; phylum Actinomycetota; class Rubrobacteria; order Rubrobacterales; family Rubrobacteraceae; genus Rubrobacter_D. The sequence continues at coordinate 7,585 of JACCSM010000078.1, read as the reverse complement.
TTCTTCCTCCTGCTGCCTCTCTCCATCGCCGCGGCCGGAGGGCAGATGATCTTCACCTACTTCCTGCTGTTCTTCTTCGGCCGGTCGAGAACGGGTAGGGCTTCGGGTGCAAGAGAGACTCGATATAATCGCGAGCGCAATCTCTCTGCATCCTGTCTCCATTGTGTGGATGAGTGCGTGTAGCTAATATGACTAGCCGAAGGCGGTAGAGCGTCTCCTGAGATATTGGCTGAAGGGAGAAAGAATTGAACAATGAGGAACAGAGGCTCACCAGGGTTCTGGGACAGAAGGATGTCATCGCCCTGGCATTCGGGGCGATGATAGGGTTCTCCTGGATAGTCCTCGCTGGGAGCTGGGTCCAGGACGCCGGGACGCTAGGTTCCGTGTTGGCGATCCTCATCGGAGGGGTCATGGTCGCCTTCGTTGGGTTGACCTACTCCGAGCTGGTCTCGGCCATGCCGAAGGCGGGCGGGGAGCACAACTACGTCTGGCGGGCGATGGGTGCGCGGGCGGCGTTCGTCGCGTCGTGGGCGCTGGCGCTCGGGTACGTCGCGGTCGTTGGCTTCGAGGCGGTCGCCCTACCTACCGCCCTGAACTACGTGATCCCGCAGCTAGAGACGGGCCTTCTCTGGACGGTGGCTGGCTACGACGTGTACCTCGTCTGGGCGCTGGTCGGCTCGGTTGCGGCCGTCTTCATAACGTTCCTCAACTACATCGGCATACGCCCGGCGTCGGTGTTCCAGCTACTGGTTGTGCTGCTTCTCGTCGGGGTGGGGGTGTTGCTGGTTCTTGGGTCTGTGATCGGAGGCCAGCCCTCCAACTTCAGCCCGCTGTTCACGACCTTTGGCGGGCTCATGGCCGCCGTCCTCACGTTGCCGTTCGCGTTCGTCGGGTTCGACGTGATCCCGCAGTCGGCTGAGGAGATAAACCTGCCGTACCGCAGGATCGGGGCGCTGCTCATCATCTCGGTGGTCCTGGCGGTAATCTGGTACGAGATCGTCGTCGTAGGCGTGGGGCTGGGCTTGAGCGAGCAGCAACTCGGAAACTCCGAGCTCGCCACGGCGGACGCTATGGGGAACCTGTTCGGGAGCGGCGTCTTCGCCAACATCCTGATCCTCGGCGGCGTCTTCGGCATCCTTACGAGCTGGAACGGCTTCCTCGTGGGGGGCAGCCGTCTGATCTACGCGATGGCCGATTCCGGTATGCTGCCGGAGTGGTTGGGCAGACTACACCCACGCTACAACACGCCTGCCAACGCCATCCTCCTGATCGGCGCCATCTCCCTTGTCGCCCCGTTCTTCGGCGAGGAGATGCTGATCTGGCTGGTTGACGCCGGCTCGATGAGCATCGTCGTCGCCTACCTTTTGGTTGCCATCTCTTTCCTCATCCTCCGTAGGAGAGAGCCCGAGATGTCCCGGCCGTTCCGCGTGGGGAGCGGGATAGCCGTCGGGCTCATAGCCGTGCTCCTGAGCCTGTTCTTCCTGATCCAGTACCTGCCGGGTATGCCCGCAGGCTTGGTTTGGCCTCCCGAGTGGGTTATCGTCCTGCTCTGGTGGATAGCCGGCCTGGTCTTTATCTTCAAGATGGACGTGCCAGAGTACAACCCCGAGCTCTGAGACGGGTATACTGGAAAGCGTTAGGCTGACGGGAAGAGGTGCCGAAGATGCTTGAGTCCACGAGGATCAAGACCGAGATACCGGGTCCGAAGAGCCGGGCTTTGATGGAGCGGCGGCACAACGCCGTCTCGTCTGGGGTTGGGATCGCGACGCCGATGGTCGCCAAGGAAGCGAAGGGCGCCCTGCTCACCGACGTCGACGGCAACACGTTCATAGACTTCGGTGGCGGCATCGGCGTGATGAACGTCGGGCACGCGGACTCGCGGGTGGTCGAGGCGATAAAGGAGCAGGCCGATAAACTCACCCACAGCTGCTTCTACGTCACCGAGTACGAGGAGTATATACAGCTAGCAGAGAAGCTGAACGCGTTGGTGCCTGGCGACACGGAGAAGCGTTCGTTCTTCGTCAACTCAGGGGCCGAGGCGGTCGAGAACGCGGCCAAGATCGCACGCTACTACACCGGGCGTCCTGCGATGATCGCCTTCGAGAACTCCTTCCACGGGCGCACGATGTTCGCGATGAGCCTCACCGGAAAGACGGATCCTTACAAGAAGGGCTTTGGGCCTTTCGTCCCCGAGGTATACAGGGTACCGGCGCCCTACGCGTACCGCTGCCCGGCGGGCAGGGACTGTTCCGGCGGCTGCCAGGGCGACTGCTTCGCGTCAATCGAGCGGGCGTTCGTTAGCACGGTGCACCCCAGCAGCGTCGCGGCCATTATCGTCGAGCCGGTTATCGGGGAGGGCGGCTTCATACCGTTCCCTGACTTCTACCTGAGGAGGCTGCGGGAGCTGTGCGACGAGCACGGCATCGTGATGATCGTGGACGAGGTCCAGACGGGTTTCGGCAGAACGGGCAAGATGTTCGCCATCGAGCATTCGGGGGTCGAGCCTGACATCATCACGACGGCCAAGAGCATGGGCGGCGGGCTCCCCATAGCCGGCGTCACGGGGAAGGCGGAGATCATGGACTCCGTCCACGTCGGGGGTCTCGGTACCACCTACGGCGGCAACCCGATAGCCTGCGCCGCCGCCCTCGCCGTGCTCGAAGCTTTCGAGGAGAAAGATCTCCTCGCGCGCGCGAACGCTGTCGGCGAGCGCGTCATGGCCGCTATGCGCGAGATCCAGGACCGTCACCCCGACTTCGTCGGAGACGTGCGCGGCAGGGGACCCATGGCCGCCATGGAGTTCGTCACGGACGCCGAGAGTCGCACCCCCGACAAGGAGCGGACCGCGAAGGTGATCGGGGGCGCCCTCCAGGAAGGGCTCCTGCTCCTCAGCGCGGGCCAGTACGGCAACTGCATCCGCACCCTCATGCCCTTCGTCATCACCGACGAGGAACTCGAGGAAGGGCTGGCCGTCCTCGGACGCGCCGTAGACGCTGCAGCTTGAGTCAGCCGAGCACTGCGTCCACGCGGAAAGACAGCTCTGGCAACGTGACAGACTCTATTGTTTTGCTTCGCTGCGCCCGCTCGGTACGCCGGTAGCCGTCCCCGGACGGGTCTGTGTAACGCTCGATGGTTTCGGTAGGGAGGTTCACGATCCAGACCTCCCTGATCCCAGCCTGCGCGTAGAGAGTCAGCTTTAGCCTGCGGTCGTAGGCGAGGGTGGTGTCTGAGACCTCGATCAGGAGCAGCACGTCTTCTGGTTCGGGGAGCGAGATCCTGTAGTCGCGAGGGCGGATCACCGTGAGATCGGGCTGTGGCTCGGTGTATTCGTTCAGCCTTACAGGATTCTGGACGCTGACGATGGCCTCTTCGCCCACGCTCATCACCAACAGCCGGTTTAGCCCGTTGACGCACGAGAAGTGCCTGGTGCCTATGGCTGTCATTTCGACTATCTCGCCCTCGATGAGCTCGACCCTGTCGTCCTCGTGCAGGATCCCTGCCTCGCCCATGCGGTGGTAGTCGTGGACGGTGAAGCGCCGGCGGGTAAGTTGTTGCATGCTCGTCTCCACGACAAAGACCTCCGGTGGTTCGCTCGTCTCATAGAGAAGTATACTCGGACCGCGAAAAGAGACCTTTAGGTTTTCGTCCTTCAGTCCCCGTTCAACAGCTCCTCCAAATAGCCCGTGTGGTACTCGCCGGCGCGGAAGGCATCTCCTTCCAGGAGCCTGAGGTGGAGTGGGATCGTCGTCTTTATACCTTCGAGGCGATATTCGCGAAGGGCCCGGCGAGCCCGATTTATGGCCTCATCGCGGGTGAGGGCCCAGACGATGAGCTTACCGACCATCGAGTCGTAGAACGGGGGGATCTGGTATCCGTGGTAGATCGCCGAGTCCACCCTGACGCCTGGGCCGCCAGGGACTTCGAGAAAGGAGACCTCGCCGGGCGAGGGCATGAAGTCCTGGTCAGGGTCCTCGGCGTTGATGCGAAACTCCATCGCGTGGCCGACCAGCGGCACGTCTTCCTGCTTCAGGCTCAGGGGTTCGCCAGCGGCTATCCGGATCTGCTCCTTCACGAGGTCCACGCCGGTGAGCATCTCCGTCACAGGGTGCTCGACCTGGATACGCGTGTTCATCTCTATAAAGTAGAACTCATCGCCCTCGACCAGAAACTCCACAGTACCCGCGTTCGCGTACCCTGCCTCCCGGGCCAGCCGAACCGCCGCCTCCGTCATCTCCTCTCGAACCTTGGGGCTTATGCCGGGCGACGGAGCCTCCTCCAAGATCTTCTGGCGGCGGCGCTGCATCGAGCACTCGCGCTCGTAGAGGTGGATGACGTTGCCCTCGTGGTCGCCCATGATCTGCACCTCGACGTGCCTCGGCGTGACGAGCAACTTCTCCAAATAGAGCGTACCGTCCCCGAAAGCAGCCTCGGCCTCGCGTCTGGCCACCTGCACGGCTTTGCGAAGCCCCTCCTCATCCTCGGCCACCCTGATGCCGCGACCCCCGCCGCCAGCCGCAGCCTTCACCATGATCGGGTAGCCGATCCCTCCCGCCGTCTCCGCGGCCTCGTTCGCGGAAGAGGCATCGTCCGAGCCAGGCACGACCGGCACCTCGGCCTCCCCGGCCAGCCGTCGGGCGGCGGACTTGTTCCCCATCTTCTCGATAGCCTCGGCCGAAGGCCCTATAAACACGAGCCCAGCGTCCAGGCACGCAGCCGCAAACGCGGCGTTCTCGGCCAGAAAGCCGTAGCCTGGATGTACTGCCTCCGCGTCCGTCTCTTTCGCCGCTTCTATCAGCGCATCGACGTCGAGATAGCTCTTGCCTGCTGGCGGCGGGCCGATGCGGACGGCCTCGTCCGCGTGGCGGACGTGGAGGGCTGTCTCGTCGGCGTCGGAGTAGACGGCGACGCTGGCAACCCCGAGTTCCTGGCAGGCGCGCACGACGCGAAGCGCGATCTCCCCGCGATTCGCCACCAGAACCTTCTCGAACATACCCCGACCTCCTCCGAGTCGCCACGATCGGAGCGTCATGTTAGCCTCGCCGTGAGCCCCGCGCTCCCTCAGGTCCGGGAGACGGCGATGGCAGGGGCGGCGGCCACGGCGACGAGCGCCGCCAAAACTACCTTCACCAGGTCCAAGACCACGAAAGGCAGCACGCCTGCAGCCAGGGCTGCAGCTGGCGAGAGGCCGGCGATCACGGAGAGCCACGTGGCCCCGAGGGCGTAGATGACGACCAGTGCGGCGCATCCGCACAGCAAGCCGGCCAACAAGGCACGCCTTCGCGGATCACGGGCGACCGCGTGTGCGGCAAGGCCAGCGACGGCGGCGGCGAGGGGGTAGGCAAGGAGGTATCCCCCGGTATCGCCAAAGACTATACCCAGCCCGCCCTTGAATCCGGCGAACACGGGCACCCCTACGGCCCCGACGAATAGGTAGACTGCCATCGCCAGCGCCCCATAACGCGGCCCAAGCAGGAGACCGGAGAGGATCACGGCGAGCACCTGAAACGTGAACGGCACCGGCTCGATCGGGACGGTTATCTGGGCTGCCACGGCGGTGACGGCGGCCATGAGCGCCACGCGGGTCATCGTCGCTGCGTTCAAGCTCGTCTCCCTCTCGCCGCCCTCGAATGTATCCAGGCTCTCTTTTAGCATCTATTGACCGAAAAATCCGGCGTCTGTAGTATTGCGGCACTGTCTAGGGGAAGGCTGGGTGCAACCGGATATGAGTCGCGGCGTCGAAACCGAGCTTCCGCAAGCGCGCTACAGTTACGGGGGGGACGAGTTCGTCTTCGTCGAGCTGGCTGAGGCGATGAGCTTGAAGGTCAACTTCAGGGCTATGGCGATCACGAACAAGCTCGAGGAGGAGGACATCGAGGGTGTGATGGACATCTGTCCGTCCAACGCCTCGTACATGGTCCGCATAGATCCCGACGTATTGCACCCTGACGACCTGATCTCGCGCCTCAAGGAGATAGATGCCGAAGCCGGAGACATCCAGGGTTTCGAGCTGCGGACGCGGGTCGTTGACGTGCCCGTGATGATGGAAGACCCATGGACCCACGAGACCCTGATGCGCTTCCGCGACCGCCACCAGGACCCGGGCGCGACCGACCTCGAGTACTCGGCTCGCATTAACGGCTACGACTCGAAGGAGGATTTTATCGTGGCCTTGCTCGGCTCGCCGTGGCTTGTGACCATGATCGGATTCGTGCCTGGCCTACCGTGGTGCTACCAGCTCGTCCCACCGGAGGAGCAGGTGGAGGTGCCCAAGTATGTGAGGCCCCGCACCTACACCCCGGAGCGGGCCTTCGGCTTCGGCGGCGGGTTCGCGGTTGTCTACTCTGTCGAAGGAGCCGGCGGCTACCAGCTCTACGGCCTCGCCCCTGCACCCGTCCTGGACGTGAAGCAGGAGTTGAAGGACTTTCAGGACTCGATCGTCTTCCCCAAACCAGGCGACGTCTTCAACTATCGGGGCATAGACAGGGAGGAGTTCGACGAGATCCGGGGCCGCGTCGAGGACGGCACCTTCGAGTACAGAAAAGCGGACTTCGTCTTCCACCCCGACCGCGCGCTCGATGACCCGCACGCGTACAACGAGGAGATCCTGGGGGTGCTCTATGGCGATTAGGGTGGAGAGCCCTGGCCTCCTCACCACCGTCCAGGATACGGGACGCCTCGGCGAGTACGCCATCGGGATGCCCCCGAGCGGGGCGATGGACGTGTACTCCTATCAGGTCGGCAACTACCTCGTCGGCAACGAGGAAGGCGCGGCTGGCCTGGAGATAACGTACTTCGGCCCGGAGCTGGAGTTCACCGAGGACGCCGTAGTCGCCGTTACGGGGGCCCAGATGCCGCCGAAGATAAACGGCGATGAGGCCCCGACCTGGGAGACGCTCGCGGTAGAGGCGGGGGACGTGCTCACCTTCGACTACCTCCAGAACGGCGCGAGGTCTTACCTGGCTGTGGCGGGCGGGATAGACGTTCCAGTCTTCATGCACAGCCGTTCGACGTATACCCTGATCGGGCTGGGCGGCCACGAGGGGAGGGCGCTTGGGGAGGGCGACGAGTTGGCGCTCGGCGAGGCGGGCGACCGCTCTGACCGCGTCGGGATGGCCGTCGTGGAGCAACAGATCCCACGCTACTCCAAAGAGACGGAGCTGCGCGTCATTATCGGGCTCGCCAGCTACCGGTTGACCGAAGAGAGCATGGTGGAGTTCCTGAACACCACGTGGACGGTCACCCCGGACGCGGACAGGGTCGGCTACCGTTACAAGGGCGGCGAGCTCGGGTTCGTCGAACGGGAACAGCCCGCAGGGGCCGGGGCAGACCAGGCCAACGTGGTGGACTTCGGCTACCCCGTAGGCTCCATCCAGGTGCCTGGCGGCGTCGAGCCCATCGTCCTGATGAACGACGCCGTCACCGGCGGTGGCTACGCGACCATCGGTACCGTCATAAGCGCCGACCGCGACAAACTGGCCCAGACCAAGACCAACGACAAGACCCGTTTCCGCTCCGTCGACCTCGAAGAGGCGCTCGCGGCCCGCGAGGAGAGGCGCAAGCAGATGGCGGAGATCAAGGAAGCGCT
>JACCSM010000055.1 GCA_013698525.1 Rubrobacteraceae bacterium | reverse complement strand
TCTTCCATCATCTGCATGTTGCCGGCGGTGAGCCCTCCGTCGACGGGGAGTACGGCGCCTGTGATCCAGGCCGCCTCATCCGAGGCCAGGAACAGGGCGGCGCCGGCAACGTCCTCGGGCTCGCCGACGCGGCCCAGCGGATACCACCTGGTGATGCGCTCGAAGACATCAGGGTCCGCCTCCCTGCGCTGCTCCCAGGCGGGCGTTCTCAAGGTGCCTGGGGCGATGGCGTTCACGCGAATACCGGAAGGTCCGTAGCGGACCGCGAGGCTCCTTGTCAGGTTGAGGATACCGGCCTTGGCCGCACTGTAGGCTTCGTTACCATAATAACCCAAGGCATTCACCGAACTGATGTTGAGAATAACCCCAGACCCGTTCTCTACCATATCAGCGAGCACGGTCTGCGAGCACAGAAACGGGCCCTTGAGCGTGACGGTCACGTCCTCATCCCAGGTCTCTCCGCCGAGGCTGAGGAAGTCTTCGTCGGTAGCCTTCGCCGCGTTGTTGACCAGTATATCCACCGGCCCGAACGCCTCGCGGGTCGCCTCGACCATGGCTTTGACGTCGGACGCGTCGGTTACGTCCGTCGTTTGCGCCAGGGACCTGCCGCCCGTATCGGAGATCTCATCCGCAACCGCGCCCGCGCGTTCTCCCGCAACGTCGGCGACTACGACGGCAGCGCCTTCCGCGGCGAAACGGTGCGCCAGTACCCGACCCAGTCCCGAGCCGCCCCCCGTTACGATGGCAACCCTGTCTTCGAACCGCATCTTCACCTCCCAATCCCGCCGCTGGCCTTAATATAGACGAAACGGTCGTTCCTGGATCCCGTGAGGTACACTCCCCGAGCTCACAGCGCTGCTCACAGGAACTTAGCCATGACACGGCAGATCAGTTCTCCTAAACAAGAGGGACTATCCTGTGCAATTCCTAATGCCTGAAACCTGAAGCCGCACTCACTGCAAATTCTCCGCACTTAGCGTATAAAGGGTACGTGAGACTACGTGAGCCGGAAGGAACAAGAGACGATGTACGGTGAGAACGCGCCACCTTCCTGGGCGCGGTTGCCAGGCGCGCGTTGCCGGGCGGTCGAGCACCTGACAAAGCTGGACGGGCTCAAGGAGTTCGAGCTTTTCGAAGGACTCGAAGAGGGGTTCTTCCAGGATCTCGCGATAGCGGCCGAGGTGCTCGAGCTCGGCGCAGACACCGCCCTTTACAGGGAGGGCGAGCCCTCTGGGGCCGTGTACTTCGTCGGCGAGGGGCGCGTGAAGCTCTACCGTTCTTGGGGCGGGCCGAAGGCGCGGGATCAGATCCTAGGCGTTGTCGGCGACGGCTCTGTGCTCGGCCTCGGGGCGGCCATCGAAGGCCGGACCCAGACCCAGGGAGCCACGGCCCTTACCGACTGCGTGCTCTACGCCACCTTCCGCGACGACCTGTTCGAGATCATGGGCCGCTTCCCCGACGGCGCCGTCAGGCTCTCCAGGGCGTTGGCAGCGAGGACCCGCGAGTTGGAAGATCTCGTCGGCGACCTTGTCTTCCGTAGCGCCCCCCAGAGGGTGGCGCGGATGCTTCTGAACCTCGCCACAGAGGAGGGCCGCGTCACCAAGAGGGGCGTCGTCTTCGCGCCTTCCCTGAGCCGGCAGGAGATGGCCGAGGCGACCGGCATCTCGCGCGAGGCCCTCTCACGCGCCCTCTCGCGCCTGGCCAAAGAGGGCATCCTCGACCTCGGCGGCAAGACCATAACCATACTCCAGCCCGCCGAACTCCGCTCCCGTACCTGAGAACGGCTCGCAGCAAGGACGGTTTTTGACCAGGATCACACGGCCGTATGATCGCGGTCATGTGCTGCGATGACACTAATCAACGGCGGGTGTTGAGGGTGGGGGTTGGCTGGTATAAAGCCGCTATGAGACGTTCAGAGAGGAGGCCCCTATGACCTATGTGATCACGGAGCCATGTATCGGCACCAAGGACCAGAGCTGCGTCGAGGTATGCCCGGTAGACTGCATCTACGACGCCGGCGACCACTTCATGATCAACCCGGAAGAGTGTATCGATTGCGGCGCCTGCGAACCCGAGTGCCCGGTCGAGGCGATCTTCCCCGAGGACGAAGTCCCCGACGACATGGAGAGCTACACCACAAAGGCCGCCGACTACTTCGAGTAACAGAGCAGCCTAGAGTAACTCGAGGGGAGGGGCCCACGCCCCTCCCCTTTGCGAGCATTTCAGCTTATTGTTCTCGCTTATGGCCGAATGCGCGATTCGCAGTAGGGAAACACCCCTGCGAATCGCATTATACTCTTGCGCATGGGCGAAAAGATCTGGCGGACGCTTGGAAGGGAGTACCTGTATCAGAATCCTTGGTGCGCCTTCCGCGTGGACGAAGTGGAGTTGCCAGGCGGGGCGCGGATCGAGTACGGTGTCCTCGAGAGCGGCGGGTTCGCCGCCGTGGTACCGGTCACGGACGAGGGAGACGTGGTGCTCGTACGCCAGTGGAGGCAGCCTCTGGGCGCCTTCACGCTGGAGTTGCCGAGCGGAGGGGTCGACGCCGACGAGGAGCCCGAGCAGGCGGCCCGTAGGGAGCTCTTCGAAGAGACGGGCTACAAGGCGCAAGGGTTGGAGCACCTAGTTTCCGTGCATACAAGCACGGGGCGGAACACGGAGGTCTGCCACCTTTTCAGGTGCACGGCGGTGAGAGACGGGCGGGGTCCTCGGCCCGAGCCCACGGAGTTTATTCAGGTCGTAGAGTTGCCGTTCGCGGAGGCCTTGAGGGAGGTTAGAAGTGGTGTGATTACCGACGCCGCAACCGTCCTCGGGTTGCTCTGGAGTGCCGGCGGTGGTACGGCTTCCGGTGGTGGGTTACACTTGGAACAGTAAAAAGACCGGGGAGCCGTGAGGCTGAGAGGGCACGCAGGTGCCGACCCGCTGAACCTGATCCGGGTAATACCGGCGCAGGGAGATCTCGGAATCTCTTATCGGCGCATCCCCGCAGACCGGAAGGAGGATGCGCGTTTGAACGCCTTCAGAGACACCAGGGTACTTACCGAGGCGGCGCTCGCCGTAGCACTGGCGTTCGTTCTTGGATTC
>JACCSM010000015.1 GCA_013698525.1 Rubrobacteraceae bacterium | reverse complement strand
ACGACGCCGAAGCTCCTTTCGGCGACCGCGTCACCCGCGTCACGCTCCCCGACGGCACGCCCATAGATCCGAACGCGACCTACAAGATCGCGACCAACAACTTCATGGCGACCGGCGGCGACCAGTTCACGACCCTGACCCAGGGCCAGAACACCACCGACACCCAGACCAACCTGGTCGACACCGTGGTCCACTACCTGGAACTGAACTCCCCGGTGGACCCGCAGGTGGAGGGCAGGCTCACGGTCGAGTAGCAGCCGGTGGCGAGCAACAACCTTTCGAAGCGAAGTCGCCGGCCCCCTTCGAGAACGACCTCGGAGGCCCGCGCGTCGAACTCCCTGGCCGTGGTCGAGGTCAGCAGCTCGATCTCGTGGTCGGCGTAGAAGTTTGCTGGGTGGACGTAGGTCTTCTCCCGCGGCGTCTCGCCTCGCAGGTAGTCCTTGGAGAGGGGCGGGCGCTCGTAGGGCGGGTGTGGTTCGGCCCCCTATCAGGACGACCCGCCCGTCGAAACCCTCGTTGCGCAGCGTGAGGGCCGCCAGGGCGCCGGCGAGGCTCGCCCTGACAACGACGAAGCTCAAATCTTTGGTTCTGGTCACGTTCTGTTCTCCGCTCGAATGTTTGCTGCGCTCTGGATCGGCGGCGCTACTCGGTCACGTCTATGAGCATCGTCAGACCCCCGCCTCCCTCTTGCTCGGTGTTTTCGTTGGTGGTGTGGTGCGGGATGTGGCAGTGGATGAGCCACTCGCCCGGCTCCCTGGCCTCCCAGACCACGTCGTAGCGCTCCCCGGGACCGACGTTGACCGTGTCCTTCAGGAGCCGCGCGCCCTCGGGCACGACGTTGCCGTCGGTCTCCACTATCTCGAAGGGGCCACCATGGACGTGCATCGGGTGCACGAAGTTGTTGTTGGAGCCTATGAAGCGGATCCTGAGCCTCTCGCCTACCTTCATGCGAACTGTCTCGGTCTCCGGGTAGGACTTGCCGTTTATGGTGAAAAAGTTGGGGAGCGCCCCCTCCATGGTCATGGCCGGGTAGGTGTAGCCGTCCCTCTCGAGCCACTCTTGGAGTTGGACCACGACCTCCTTGTCGTAGTCGTAGGCGGCATCGCGGGCCGGGTCTTTGGGATCCACGATCAGGGCGCCGTACATCCCGAGGCCCTGTTGGCGGTCCGGCTCCTTGTGGGAGTGGTAGAAGTAGGTGCCCGCCACTTTGGCGGTGAACTCGTAGGCGAAGGTCTCGCCCGGCTCGATAGGATCTTGGGTCACGTCGGCCGCACCGTCCATCCCGTTGGGCAGGATCATGCCGTGCCAGTGGACGCTGGTCGCCTCGAACAACTCGTTTGTTACGTTGATGCGCACCCTGTCGCCCTCGGTCACGCGGAGGCGCGGTCCCGGCACCTGGCGGTTGAAGGCGTAAGCCTCGACCTGCTGATCCGGCAGTATATTCCACTCGATCACGGAGACCTTGAGCTCGAAGACCTTCGTACCGTCCCCCGCGATCCCGGGCTCGAGCTGCCGGTCGCCGCGCGCTTCGGCAGGTGCCTCGTAGGAGACCTCGCCCGGGTCGACGGCCGCCATCTCGCGCATCGCGGCCGCAGGAGTGTCGCGGCCCATGACCATACCGGGCGGCATGACGGCGCCGCCCACCTCCTCGGCGCTGTAGGTGAGGTTCACGAACATGGCCGGGACTAGGACGCTTGCCAACAGCGCCAGCACGGTCAGCACGGTGACCACTGCGAGCTGGGGCCGGGTGGCGTTCGGCTCCATCTCGTGGTGCATGCCTGCGCGCTCCCCGCGGTGCGGCATTTCGTGTTCGCGTTTCGTGTGTGTGGTGTGCTCTTGCACCGCTTCTCACGCTCCTTCTTGTCCGTGGGCAGCGTACGCTTCGGAGGCGCCGAGGGCCGGGCCGCTATCCGCGCGGACGGATTCCCCTGCGGCGGGCACGTGCATCAGGCCGTGCTTCAGGTTTTTTGACACCATCCAGACGTTCACCGGGTAGGCGACGAAGAAGCCCACGATCACGCCCAGGGACATCACAGCCCAAAACAGCGGTTCTGTCGGCTCCATGGCGCGCATGTCGCGCCCCATCATCAGGAAGATCATCACCGGGAACATTCCGGCCGCCATCATGTTCATCGAGAGCCACTCCGGCATGAAGGAGTTCCTGACGGCCCCCAGGTAGGAGCCGCCCGCCATGTCCTTCATGAACAGCGACTGGAAGATGAACAGGCCGAAGGCGAACCCTGCGGCGTACTCGACGATAAGGTCTACCCACATCGGCAGGCCCAGGGCCGCGGTAATTACCGCCGCGGTTATGATACCGGTGGCGTCGCCGGCTATGCAGTGGACGGTGGAGCCGATCCCTTGCTTCCACAGTGGCCTGATGAACTCCTCGTGCTGGCCAGGGGCCGGCTCTTTGTCGGTCAGGACGTAGAGCGCCAGGGCTATCGGTCCCATGTAGAGGGTGATGAGGATCCAACCCCACTTCATCACCGTCGCCTCGGGGTTCTTGTTGACGAAGCCGTCCCAGGCCACGTAAGCCGTCGAAAGGCCTGCCAGGACGAACCAGGCCACGGCCACCACGTCGATCGCGCTGACCTCGATACCGGCCACCTCGATCAGGCCGCCCATCGTGCCCTCCCCCCCGTAACCGTTCCGCACATCACGTCCTCCTTTTCTCGCCTGCGCCCGCTCCGGCGCGGGATACCGTGAAGGTTAGGGGCCGACGGACGCGGCGCTAAGGGTCGATCCTTGCGCGTCATAGGACGATTTTCCTCTCCTCCGCCCGGCGCGGGTGTCCGCGCGGGTGTAGTACGATGTCTTACGGTAGGACCACCCGGACGGCGCGTCGGACGTTGCGCTCGGAGGGCAGGTAGCGGCGGTGGTTCCTCCCGGCGACGAAGTGGAGGGATCCAGTGGGCGAGGGTAAGACTCGCAAGCACCCGACTTTCAAGCTCCAGCCGGCGGCCGCCGACGCACCCCGCGTTAAGGTCGAGTGGCTCGATCGGGCCCACGAGATGGCGCTCATGGGGCCGCACGGACACCAGTTTCTGTGTCTCGTCCACTTCGAGCGGGGCGGGGGCGAGCAGCGGATCGGCTCTCAGCGCTGGGAGGTCTCTGCGGGCGACTTGTTCGTGATAGCCCCGGGCGAGACCCACGACGCGAGCGAACTCGGGGACGCCGGGGGGTGGATGGTGGAGTTTACCGCCGACGCGATCGAACCCTCCGGCGAGGCTGGCATCCTTCTCTCTTGGCACGCCAACCCGCTCCTCTACCCGTTCGTCAGACCCTCGGGTGGCGAGGCCCTCCGCTTGCGGGTCCCCGAGAAGCGCCGACCCGAGTGGTCGTGGCGCTTCCGGTCGATGGACCGGGAGCTGCGCGTGAGGGTCGCCGGTTACCGGGAGGCGGTCAGGGCCCACCTCACGCTGGTGCTCGTGGATGTCGCCCGCCTCGCCGGAGACGTGGTCGGCCAGCTACGGGTCCGGCAACAGCCGGTGCTCGCCGGGGTCTTCGGGTTTATCGAGGACCACCACGCCGAGCCGATCTCGCTGAGAGACGTGGCCCGCGCGACGAACCTGTCCCCGGGCTACCTGACCACCCTCGTGAGGCGCAGGACGGGGCGCACCGTGCTGGAGTGGATCCACGAGCGGCGCATGGCCGAGGCCCGTCGTCTCCTGGTGGAGACGGACGAGAGCATAGAGAGGATCGGGGCCAGCGTCGGCTACGACGACCCCATCTACTTTATCCGCCGCTTCCGGGGCGCCCACGGGGCGACACCCGCCTCCTGGCGGAGAGCCAACCGCTGAATCCCCTCGAGCTGTCGGTCTGTGCCGGCGAGGCGCCCGAGTGGCCACTCGCGGCCACCTTCGTATAAACTCTGCGCCGGACGGTGCGCTCCGGCGCCGACAGAGGAGGTTGTGACGCTTTGGATACGAAATCGCGGGCGAGCTCTCTGGCTTACGTCGCGGCCGTCGTCCTCTTGTTGGTCGGGTGCTCCGCGGAAGGTACCGGTACGCAACAGGAGCGCGCGGTCCCGGCGGCACAATCGTCCGCGGAGGCGTCCTCGCGCATACCGGAGGACGAGCCCGTGGCGCGCGTCGCGGCCGAGGTAGGCCCGAGCGTGGTCCAGGTGAACGTCGAGGTCACGCAGCAGACGCCACTCGGGCGTCAGAGGGGCGAAGGGCTCGGCAGCGGTGTTATCTACCGCGAGGACGGCTACGTTATCACCAACAACCACGTCGTCGAGGGAGCCTCGGCGGTCTCCGTCTCCTTCGCCGACGGCACCACGGAGCGCGCGGAGGTGGTCGGCGCCGATCCTAACACCGAGATAGCGGTGCTGCGCGTGGACCGGGACGGGTTTCCGGCGGCGAGCTTCAGCGAGAACGAACTGCTCGTAGGCCAGCTCGCGGTAGCCATCGGCAGCCCGTCTGGCTTCGAGGCCACCGTCACCTCGGGGGTGGTAAGCGCCGTCGGGCGCGAGTTCCCCCCCGAGCTTACCGGCGGGGATCCGGAGGCCACCCGCGCGCTCGTCGATCTCGTCCAGACCGACGCGGCTATCTCCCCGGGCAACTCAGGCGGCGCACTGGCCGACCGCGACGGCGAGGTCATCGGTATCAACGTCGCCTACCTGCCGCCCTCGGAGACGGGGGCCGTGAACCTCGGCTTCGCCATCCCCGCCGACACGGCGGGCTCTATAGCGGACCAGCTCATCGAGACCGGCGAGGTCTCGACCCCCTACCTCGGCGTGATCACCCAGGACCTTAGCCAGGAGGACGCGGAACGCTTCGGCCTGCCGACGGACTCTGGCGCTTTGGTGGAGAGGGTCGAACCGGGCAGCGCCGCCGCCGAAGCCGGGGTGCGCAGAGGAGACGTGATCATCGTTCTCGGCGACTCCGAGATACAGAGCTACGGGGACCTGCTCGGCGCCCTGCGCGACTACCAACCCGGCGACACCGCCCCGCTGACCGTCTTCCGAGGCGGCGACGAGAGGACGCTGGACGTGACGCTCGGCGAGCGCCCGGAGTGAGAGACCCAGTGGGAGAGCGCCAGGACCTGCAGTTCGTCGACCCGAGCGCGCCGAGAGGCAAGTTCCCGCGGGTTCGGGCCACGCGGGCCCGCCGACCGGGCTCGCCGGTGCTGAGCGAATTCTGTTTCCCCGGCGAGGCACGCAGCTGATCTCGCCGGCGTTGCGCAAGGGTGCGCAAGATGGGGTCCTAGCGGCCCGACCCGGCGCCATCCTCCGCCAGAGCGTCGTATACTCTACCGTCGTGTTGCGGATAATTCGCGAATGGGCAAGCGTCGGGGCGCCGCGCCGGCGCCCGGTCTCGCCGCGCGTTCCGGGCGCCGGCGGCCTGCTAGCGGCGCTCCTCATTGTCGCGCTGCTGCTCTGTCACGGATTATTCGGTTTCGCGCACCAGGTCTCCACGTGTGGCTTGTGTGGGCCAGCGGAGTCGCCGGGACTCCACCACGGGACCGCCGCGGACCTGGGAGGCGGCGCGCGCGGACACTCGGGGGACGGCGCGGCGGGCGGGCTGGGCCCGACCGTATACTTCGCCGCTATGATCGCGCTCTTCGGCACGGGGCTCCTGTGGCCGCTTTCCCGTGCGGCGAGAGGGTACGAGGCCACCCTTACAGTGATCTTCCGCTGGCCGCGGTCGCCCGCCCTCACCCGCTACCCGCGGGGACCCTCGCCTCCCCTCTTGCAGGCGTTCCGGCTGTAGGGCGCCCCGCCCCGCGATGCAGCGGGGACGCGGCGCGTAGGTCGGTAGGTCCAGAGGATAGAGAGGTACTCCAATGAAAGCGTTGAAGGGGTTTGGACTGCCAGGGCTCCTGCTGGCCGTCATGCTGGTGCTCGCCTCCTGCGGGGGCGGCGCGGCAGGCGGCGGCGGAGCTGGCGGTGGCAAGGAAGACGGCGGCATGCAAGGCATGGACCACGGATCCATGGACGGCGGCAAGAAGGGTGGTGGGGGCATGCAGGGCATGGACCATGGATCCATGGGGTCCATGGGCGACGAGATGATGGCCCGCCAAATGGTCTCGCCCAAGGGAGAGTACTCGGACAAGGCGTTCATAGACGCCATGGTCCCGCACCACGAGGGCGCAATAGATATGGCCAAGGTCGCCCTAAAGAACGCCCAGCACGAGGAGATAAAGCGGCTCGCCCGAGACATCGTGGGCGCCCAGGAGGCCGAGATCAAGAAGCTCGGCGAGATCCGGGAGCGGGAGTTCGGCTCGGCCGAGTCCCCGTCGGGCATGTCCGACATGGACATGCAGATGATGGGGATGACCGACCCCCAGAAGCTTGCGAAAAAGAGGCCGTTCGACCGGGCGTTCATAGACGCGATGATCCCGCACCACGAGTCGGCGATCGCGATGGCCAACGTGGCCCTCCAGGAGAGCGAGAACGGGGAGATCCGCGGTATCGCCGAGGACATCGTGGGCGCCCAGAAGCGCGAGATTGCGCAGATGCGTTCCTGGCGCCAGCAGTGGTACCCGGAGGGCTAGCAGGCCAACCGAGCATACCCAGACGGTCCCCGGACCGATGATCGGGCGAGCGACCTTAGAGCTGGGGCGCCGAGGCGGGTCGCCCAGCGCGGAAATCGTGACCCCGCTGCCCTGGCATTCGTGCTCGCGGGCAGCGGCGCGGGTTCCTCTCTCCGGGCCCTGACGGACCCTCGCCATCTGCGGGCCGACCACGGCCCGCAGCGTCCTTGGCCCTCCGGAGTCTCAGCGCCCACCTACGTGGTGCCCCGTGAGGGCAACGGATCGACGAGGGGTCGCGGGCAACTGGCTTTCGGGATGGCCGAGAGGGCGGACGAGTGGCGGGCTAGCGCCGCTGTAGGCAACACCTTCGACAACGAGCAGACGTGGCAGAGGAGGATAACGACTTGAGCAGAAAGACCGGCGGTAAGGTCACGCGGCGAGGGTTTCTCGGGGCGATGGCCGGCGGGGCGGCATGGCTTGCGCTGGGGGGCGCCTTGGGCTGCGAGCCCTCGGCCGAGCCCCGCGCCAGCGCCTCGTCCGTCCCCCGCGAGCGGGCGTGGGCCTTCCGCACCCGCCCCGACCTCAGGCCCCCAGGCATCAGGGTGACCACCCCAGCCGGCGGCGTGGCCCCCGGGTACGTGTTCTGCGCGCCGAAGAACGGCCCCGACGAGGCCGGCCCTGGCCAGGACGGGTGCCTGATCCTGGACAACACCGGTCAGCCGGTGTGGTTCAGACCTCTGTGGAGTGAAGACTGGGACGTGATGGACTTCAAACTGCAGCGCTACCGGGGGGAGCCCGTGCTTACCTGGTGGGAGGGCCCTCACACCGGCTACGGGCGGGGCGAGTTCGTGATCGTCGACGAATCGTACCAGGAGGTGGCGCGCGTTCGGGCCGGGAACGGCTACGAGGCAGACCACCACGAGTTCCAGATCACCGACCAGGGCACCGCCCTCTTCGACATCTACGGCCGGACCTCCACGGACCTTTCCTCCTCCGGCGGCCCGAAAGACGGCACTGTGCTCGACGGGATCGTGCAGGAGGTGGACATAGAGAGCGGGGAGGTGCTCTTCGAGTGGCACAGTTTAGAGCACGTCGCGCTCGAGGAATCTTATTACGAACCGCCGCCCGACCCCAAGTTGGCATTCGACTACTTCCACATAAACTCCGTGGAGGTGGACAGAGACGACAATCTGCTGGTCTCCTCCCGCACCACCTCGACCGTCTACAAGATCGACCGCAAGACGGGCGAGGTGATCTGGCGCCTCGGCGGCAAGGAGAGCGACTTCGAGATGGGCCCGGGCGCCCGTTTCGCCTTCCAGCACGACGCCCGCCGGCAAGCCGACGGCACCATTACCATCTTCGACAACGGCAACGTGAACGAGGTCGAGCAGTCGCGCGGCATCGTCCTCGAGCTCGACGAGGATGCCATGAAGGCCACCCTCCTGCGCGAGTACACCCACCCCGACAAGTTGCTCTCTGACACCCAGG
>JACCSM010000011.1 GCA_013698525.1 Rubrobacteraceae bacterium | reverse complement strand
CGAGGCCGAGGTCGAGTAGGCCGGTGTGCTTGGCGTTGTAGTAGTGGTCGTACTTCTCGACGCGCGGGTTCTCGATGCTCTCCATCCTAGCCTCGATGCCCAGCTTGTTCGCAGCGTCCACCACCAGCTCGGCGATCTGCCTGACCGAGAACTCTTCGGTAAACTGGTTGAAGACCCGCATCTCGCCGCGCTCGGCGGGGTTGTCAACGGCGAGCTCGACGCAGCGCACTGTGTCTCGGATGTCGAGGTAGCCCCTCGTCTGGGAACCGTTGCCGTAGACCGTGAGCGGGTGGCCTATGGCCGCCTGCACGCAGAAGCGGTTGAGGACCGTCCCGAAGACCTCCTCGTAGTCGAAGCGGTTTATGAGGCGCCCGTCGCGCTCGGCCTGCGGCGTGACGGTCCCGTAGACGACGCCCTGGTTCAAGTCCGTGGCCCTGAGACCCCAGATCTTGCAGGCGAAGTGGATGTTGTGGGAGTCGTGGACCTTGCTGAGGTGGTACCAGCTTCCTGGCTGCTTCGGGAAGGGCAGGAGGTCCTTGCGGCCGTTGTGCTCGATCTCGATGTAGCCCTCTTCGATGTCTATGTTGGGCTGGCCATACTCGCCCATGGTGCCCAACTTCACCAGGTGGCAGTCGGGCGCGTACTCGTTTATTGCGAAGAGCACGTTCAGGTTGCCGATGACGTTATTGTGCTGAGTGTAGACGGCATGGCGCCTATCAATCATCGAGTAGGGTGCGGCCCGCTGCTCGGCGAAGTGCACGATAGCGTCCGGCTGATGGCGCTGCACGACATCAGAGACGAACTCCCAGTCCAGGAGGTCGCCGAACTCGAACCCGATGGTCTGCCCGCTCACCTCGCGCCACATCCCGACCCGGTCCTTTATGTCCGAGATCGGGGTCAGGCTCGCAGCGCTGAGCTCGTGGTCTATGGTCCGCCTGACGCAGTTGTCCACGATCACGACCTCGTGGCCGACGTCGGAGAGGTGCAAAGAGGTCGGCCAGCCACAATATCCGTCGCCACCAAGAACCAGTACCTTCATTACTCTCGCTCCCTTCTTACTCTACACTTCGTCTGTCTTCTTTTTCGGGGTTCGGCCCGATTCGAACCGAACATGCCAGCCGACGATTGTAACGGAAAAATCGTAAAACGAATACTGAATCGGTGTAAACGTTCGGTTCCACTTCCCCTGCGGTCCGGCACACCGGCCCCGCTGGTTCACCTCCGGGCATGGCTCTGACAACGCACCAGGTAGCATACCCGGCGGACGCTATATTAACGCAGATTAATGGAAATTAACATCGATGGCCCACCTGGGTACAATAGCCCTCGCCCGGAAGATCGGCAAAGGACGTCATTAGAACGTGGCACTGGAACAGGACAAGACGACTTCTCCGTCTGAGGATGCGTCTCCCGTGGGAGAGGGGCGTCTACGCAAGGCTGGTGTCTTGCTCGCCGGGCTGGGGGTCTTCGTGTTCGTCTTGACACTCTACATCAGAACCCTGGCACCAACGGTCCTCTACCTACAAGGCCCCAAGCTGCTCGACGCGGTGATGCTGCAGATGCAGGTCTCGGTGCTTGGCATCACGCACCCTACCGGATACCCAACCTACCTGATGCTGACCCACCTCTTCACCTATCTGCCGTTTGGGGATCCCGCCTACCGCGTGAACCTCGGCTCCGCCGTCTACGCGGCGCTGGCAGTGGCGGCTGTCTACGTGGCCGGGCTCCTGCTCAGCCGGCGGGTGGTGGCTGCGGCGTCCGGCGCTCTGGCCTTCGGTCTCGGGACGGCCCTCTGGTCCCAGGCTGTTATCGCTGAGGTCTACACCCTCAACGCTTTGCTCGTGTCCGTCACCATCGTTGTCCTGCTACTCTGGCGCGAGTACCGCAAAGACCGCTACCTGCTGCTCTCGGCCTTCCTGGTGGGACTCTGCCTGACCAACCACCTCACCAGCGGACTGCTGTTGCCCGCCGGCCTTCTCTTCATTGCCCTCGTAGACTGGCGCAGGCTGGTTGACGTCAGGCTCGTTCTCAAGGGTGCCGGGCTCTTCTTGCTCGGGCTCGCGCCCTACCTGTACCTGCCCATCAGGGCCGCGATGGACCCACCCATGGAAGCGAACAACCCTACCAACTTCGGGCGCTTCTGGTACGTGATCAGCGGGGGGAACCTGACCGGCTCGTTCTTCTCTTTCGGGCCTTCGGAGTTGCCGGGAAGGATGATCTTCTACTGGGAGCACCTGCTCGACAACACGCCCTTTCTCGTGGCGATGGTCGCGTTGACGGGCGCGGTGGTCATGCTCCTCAAGGACCGCGCAGTCGGTATATTCCTCGGATTTCTGTTTTTCGGCTGGCTCTTTCACGCCGTCGAGAACGACATTCCCGACATCGACCTCTACTTCATCCCGACTTACCTCGTACTCTCGCTGTGGGCTGCCGCCGGGCTCGGGACGCTGCTCACCGAGGTCGAATCTCTCGTCTCCGGCTTACCCAGGGTAACTAAGAGGGTCATCCTCGGCGTGCTCTCGGTGATGCTGCTGGTCTTACCGCTGCTCGGTGTAGGCGAGACCTACGCAGAGGACGACATGAGTGGCGTCTACCGGGGGCGCAAAGAGATCGAGGCCGTCGCCGATAACGCAGCCCCGAACGCGACGATCCTGCACCACCGGAGTAGCATGTGGTACATGGTGCTCGTCGAGAGGCGCCGCAGGGACCTGACCATTGTCGACCCCTTTTCCCACAACAAAGAGGTTTCTTACGCCGACATAGTCTGGCCTGATGATATAGACCTCGCGACCACGGACCGCCGCTACGGAACCGACGACCTCTCGGGGATGACCACCGCCAAGGAGGCCGCGAAAGAGGGTCGTGTCTACGTCCTCGACCAGGGGGCCACGAACTCCGAGCACTTCCAGAACGCCGGCTTCGAGGTAGTCCCCGTAAGAGAGGGCTTACTCTACGAACTGGTACCGCCAGGCAGAGAGCCCTACGCGCGAACCGCCGGTTAGCTACGGCCGCCATCCGGTTGGCTGTCCTCGGCGGCGCGACATTCCGCAGCGGAGCACTGCCTGAGCGCGTCGAGTTGCGCCTCGAGTCGCTGTGTGAGCTCAGGCGGGGCGGTCGCGTACTCGTTGTGCAGCTCGTAAGGGTCTTCCCTCAAGTCGTACAGCTCGTGTTCGCCGGTCTTGTAGTCGACGTAAAGGTAGTTGTTCGTTCTGAGAGCCTTGAGCCACGGCCTGCCCCACTCCTCGCTCAGTTGGGCGCTCGCGGCCGAGGTTCTCCGCCAGTTGCTCGGCAGTGGGTCGCCTGTAATAAGGGGCGCCACCGTGCTCTCGGTGATAAATGGGGGGTGCGGCACCCCGCTCCGCTCCGCGACGGACTCGATAACGAAGCGCTGACGCCAGTCTTTGAGGGGCGTGGGGTCGTCTGTGAGCAGCGGCTTAAGCGAGCGTCCGTCCACGAAGGACGGCGTCTCGGCCCCGGCAAGATCGGCGAAGGTCGGTGCGAGGTCGTTGTTGAGCACCATGTGATGCAGAGTCTCACCTTCGGGCACGCCCGGACCGCGTACGATGAGCGGTACACGTATGTCCTCTTCGTAGGGCGTCCATTTTCCGGCGCCCAGCCTGTGCTGGCCCAGATGGAAGCCGTTGTCGGAGGTGAATACTATGTAAGTGTTATCCAGCTCGCCGCTGTCGTGCAGCGCTTTGACGAGGTCTCCTATCATGTCGTCCACGGCCAACATGGACTGCAACCTCTTGCGGTGGAGCTCTTCCATGTATACCTTCTGCTCCAGGCTCAACGGTGGGTTGTCGCTTACCCAGCCGGGCTTGTCTGAGACATCCCTCTCGTCGAACGAAGGCGGGTGCGGCAGAGAGACGGCAGGGTATGCCTTCTCATCCCTGGGGGCCGGGATGGCAGGCTGGTGGGGGGCCTTCGTACCGATCCACATCAGGAAGGGCCTGTCTGCCGTAAAGAAGGGCGGGTCGGCCCCTGCCGTGCGCGTGATGTAGTCGGAGGCCT
This sequence comes from Rubrobacteraceae bacterium, assembly GCA_013698525.1. Taxonomy (GTDB): domain Bacteria; phylum Actinomycetota; class Rubrobacteria; order Rubrobacterales; family Rubrobacteraceae; genus Rubrobacter_D. The sequence continues at coordinate 560 of JACCSM010000011.1, read as the reverse complement.
TGTCCGAGATCACGTCGGTATCGTAGTAAGACTCGGGATCGTAGTTGACCAGATGGCCGTTCTCGTTGAGCGTGTGGCTGAGATAGTTGCCCGTCAGCGCGTACCATTCGTCCCACCCGGGAGGGGTGTGGGTCTCTTTGTAGCCGTTGAGATACTTCCCGAAGAAGGCCGTCCTGTAGCCCTGCTCCTTGACCCAGGTGGCCATCGTCGAGTCCTCGTGGCCTAGAAAGCGGAACTTCTGGAAGCCGCCGCGCGGCGGGTCGTTGCTGAGGATCTGGTGGTTGTGCGTGTACTGACCGCGCAGGATGCTGGCCCGGCTGGGACAGCAAAGGGAGTTGGTTACGAACGCGTTGTCGAAAGTCGTGCCCCTGTCCATGAGCAGCGACTTGAGGTTGGGCATGTGTTGCAGCGCACCAGGGTTCAGGTCGTTTACGGCCAGGTCGTCGGTGAGGACCAGGATCACGTTCGCAGGTTTCGGCTCCTGCTTCTGGTCTTTTGCCTGCTTCCCTTCCGCGGAGGGGAAGCAGGCAGAGAGAGCGCAAGCCACGGCCACCCCGAGG
>JACCSM010000009.1 GCA_013698525.1 Rubrobacteraceae bacterium | reverse complement strand
CCGTCCTGGCTTCCGACCGCGAGCACGGCCTCGGCCCCGCCCTTGACGAGGAGGTTCGTCGAGTCCATGAGGTCAGTGTCGAGCCTTCCCGTGCCTGCGACCATAAAGGGATGCTCCCGCATCGCATCTCTTATGCGCAGGGCTGCCCCGGCGAGTTCCTCGGGGAGGACGTCGCCCGTGGCGACGCGGGCGACGCCCGTCGCGAAGCTCCGCAGCGGCAGGGCGAAGGCGGGGACGCCGCAATTGTCGCCCGCGATGAGCACCTCGTCCTCCCGCAAACCGCAGACCTCGGCCATGAGACCGAGTATGCGGCGTTGGAGCGGGTGGCCTGGGTCGCGGTAGGTGGAGGTCTCGTAGCCCTCGTGGACGCAGACGGCGAGCATCCCGGCGTGCTTGCCCGAGCAGTTGCCGTGAACCGGACGCGGCTCTTCGCCGTTGCGGATCAGCCCGTCGGCCTCGGGTTCGTACAGCGGCAGATGGGCACCGCTTTGCAGGTCGTCCTCGGTCAGGCCGGCCTTCTTTAGGATAGACCTGACGGCGGCGAGGTGAGGCTCCTCGGCGTTGTGCGAGGCGCAGGCTACGGCGAGCTCTCTATCCGTCAACCCGAAGGCTTCGGCAGCGCCAGAGAGGACGAGCGGGAGCGCCTGGAAGGGCTTGGCCGCGGAGCGGGCGTAGATGTAGGCCTCGGTGTCGCCGGCGGCCCCGAGCACGTTGCCTCCAGGGTCGCAGACGGCGAGACGGCCACGGTGGACACTCTCGACCAGCGCGCCGCGCCCTACGGCTACGACCGGGGCGTCCTCAGGAAGGCCGGCGTCGCCGTGCACCTGGCTACTCACCGGAGGAGCGGATGATGTGGAGCGACAGCAGGTCGTGGGCAACCCGCATCCGGCCCATCGCGGCGGAGAAGTCACCGCCTGCCAGGTACTCGCGCCCCTCCCTGACCAGGGCGCGTAGCTTCGCGAGCAGTTCGTCGTCCTTGCCGCCGGGACTCCCACCCCGCAAGCTCGCTTCGACCATCCCGAGCATGGTGTCGACCCTAGGGCTCGAGGTCCACATCGCGATGGTCGCGATGTCCATATAGCTGTCGATCCTGAGCAGGTGCGCCGTCCTCAGCGCGGCGTCGGCCCTCTCCCCCGCCTTCAAGGAAACCACCGCGTTATGTTCTTCGAGAGTATCCCCGGCAGGTCCGCGTCAGGCACCCCTGCCGCCTCGGCCGCCGCGAGGATGGCGTGCAGTGTCGATGGCAGGTCCCCATAGGGTATATCCGACCCGTAACAGATGCGGGAAGGGTCGACGGAAGAGCAGAGCTCGTAGAGGTCTTTGGCCTGCACCACGGAGGTCTCGAACAGTACGTTCGGATGTCCCTCGAAGACACGTGCTGCGGAGAGCACCTCGACCATCGCACAGTGGCCGAGGATAAGGCGAAGACCGGGATGCGCCTCGACCGTCGGCAGGAGAGGCTCGACGATCCGCTGCATAGCGAAACCGGTGTGGATCAGGACCGGAAGATCTATCTCTGTCGCCATCCCTAACAAGCGTACGACTCGCGGGTCGTCGAGCTCGAACTTCTGCGAGACGGGATGGAGCTTGAGGCCCATAAAGCCGCGCTCGACACAGCGTCCGAACTCCCTATCGTAGTCGAGGTGCGGGTTGAGGCGGAAGAAAGGCACGAAGGAGGAAGGGTGCTCCTCATAGGCGTTCCAAACAACGTCGTTCGGGCCCGAGTAGTCATCGCGGGCGTTCGGGTCGTTTAAGGGAAAGACGATGCTCCTCTTGACTCCCGCGGCCTCCATGCGGTCGCGCATGCCGTCAGCGGTCATCGTCCTGCCGTCCACGTCGGCCCCGATGTGGGCGTGGGCGTCGAAGACCTCGACGCCGGCTGGGATCTTCGCCTCGACCCAGGACCATACAGAGGCCATAGCCCCACCCGTCAGCGCTTCGATGTCATGCGCCGTCTCCAAAGTGCCAGCAGATCCAACCCCGTTTCGAGGACCAACGACCGTGCAATGGTAACAGGGGGAATTCGACGTTGCTAAAGGAGCCGGCGGGGTCTCCAGGAAAAGGCTTTCGAAGCCTACTCCTCTCTGGTTGAGACTCCTAGTTCCGTTGGAGGGTGAGCATAGAGACGCGGGGGCCGTCGACGCTCTTGACCTGAATGGTGGCGCCGTCAGCCTCCACGGTGTCGCCTGTCTCTGGGGGACGTCCAAGAGAACCCAGGATATAGCCGCCTATCGTGTCGAAGTCCTCGTGGGGCAGGTCGAGCTGGAAACGCTCGTTCACGTCGATTATGGGGATGCGGCCGTCGACGGCGTAGAGGTCGTCGCTGATCTGCTCGATGGCGGGCTCGTCCTCGTCGAACTCGTCCTGGATCTCCCCGACTAACTCCTCGACGATGTCCTCGATGGTGATAAGCCCCTCGACGCTCCCCCACTCGTCTATGACGATGGCCATCTGCAGCGTACGGGTTTGGAACTCCTTGAGGATCTCCTCGATGCGCTTGGTCTCGGGTACGACCAGGCATTCCCTGAGGATGGACCTTATGTCGAAGTCGTCGGGGTTCGTGCGGGCGGCCCTGAACAGGTCCTTCACGTGGGCGGCGCCGAGGACGTGGTCGAGGTCTTCCTCGTAGACGGGGTAGCGCGTATAGCGCCCGTAGACAGCGGCGTCGACCAGCTCGGGGAGCGGGGCGTCACTCGCGATGGCCTCGATATCAGGCCTTGGGACCATGATCTCACGGGCCACCCTGTCGCCGAAGTCGAAAACCTTGTTAAGGTAGTCGCGCTCCTCGGGATCGAGCACACCAGAGGCGGTCGAGGAGGAGATCATGATCCTGAGCTCCTCCTCGGAGTGGGCCTCCATCTCCTCCCCGAGCCTGATGCCCCAGGGCCTGAGTATGAAGTTGGTCGACGCGTTCACCACCCAGACCACGGGACTCAAGAGGAGCCTGAACAAGTTCAAAGGACGGCTGATCCAGAGCGACACCCTCTCGGCCCTCTGAATGGAGAAGTACTTGGGCGCCTGCTCCCCGAAGACGAGGTGGGCGTAGGTTATGGCCGAGAAACCGAGGACGACGGCGATGATCGTGACTATCCGCTCGTTCGTAATTCCTACGGCCTCGAGCACGGGACGGATGAGGTGCGAGACGGCAGGCTCGCCGACCCAACCCAGCGCCAGGGAAGCCACCGTAATTCCGACCTGGCAGACGGAGAGATAGGAATCGAGGTCGCGCAGCGTCTCGCGTACGACAGTGGCCCGCGCACTGCCTTCCTGCTCGAGCTGCACGATGCGCGACTCACGAACGCGCACCAGCGCGAACTCGGCCGCCACGAAGAAAGCGTTCAGGCCCACCAAAACGAGGGCCAGAAAGAGGTTAAACCAGGATAAAAAAGGTTCCGGCACCTCTACGCGTGCCCACCGGCGTTCTGGCCGCGAGGTTTTCGTCGGTGATGTTTAGCGTGAGGTTCGTCCATCGCGTTACCGGCGGATTATACCGCAGCCGAGTGCCCGCACAAATCCCACAGCATAAAAAGAGGCCCGACCTTCGTTGCCGGGCCTCTCGGTGTAGCGTTTCCTGAACGCTAGCTTTAAGCCAGGCCCTCCGCTTCGTACTCGCGCAGGAAACCCTCGAACAGGCGCCTGTGCCCCTGCTCGTCGTGCAGGACCTCTATGACCATGTCCTGCGTGACGGGGTCGGCCCCCTCAGTCTCCTCCACCATGCGCGTGTAGTGCTTGATGGCGCCGTCTTCCGCGTCTATAACGCCCTTTATGACGTGTACTACGTCTACCTGGTTCTCTGGCGGCTGCAGCATGTCCTGCGAAGCCTTGAAGTCCATCGAGCCAGGCACGACACCGTAGAGCTCCTTGATGCGGGCCGCAAACTGCTGGGCGTGGGAAAGCTCTTCCTGTATGTCTTCCTCTACGCTCTCCTTGACCTCCTGGGCGCGGATGCCGTCGGGGTTTATGGAGTTGGTGACGTAGTTCATGACGGTCTCGAGCTCCATAAAGTAAGCCGTCTTCAGAAGCTCGACGATTGCCTCGCGCTTCTCCGCCATCTCTTCGGAAAGGATGCCCTCGCTGCCGCGATTGGTCTCCATGCCCTATGACCTCCTACTAGATCTCATGCTATCCACACGGAGAATGTACCCTCGCGCCACCCTGTTAAACCCCCTACCCCTCCTGCAGCTTAGGCTCCGTGCGGGCCTCCATCGCCGCCTCTATACACTCCTCAGCGTCAGCCCCGGTCGAGGCCATGACCCCGGCCGCGAAGGCCCCTTCGACGAAGGGAGCGTCGACCAGCCTGACCCTGTCTCTTCTCTCCGAGGGCAGCATCTCGAGGACCGTCTCTGCGGAGAGGACGGCGCTGCCGAGGTCCA
>JACCSM010000005.1 GCA_013698525.1 Rubrobacteraceae bacterium | reverse complement strand
AACCCAGATAGGACCCTTCCTCCAGGTCCTCTGGGGAGTCGATCAGGTGTATCAGACTTCTACTCGATTCTCGACCGAACGTGTGGTTATACGAACGTTTCGAAATACCGGATTCGAGATCTCCCGGCGCGCTTGCCACCCGTGCCGTCAGGCCTGGCGGGCCTTTGAGGGTGAGGGCTGGCAAGAAATCCGAAACGATCTAAAGCCCGTATAACCACATATATCCCTTGGCAACGGGCTGTGGAGAATCAATGGGCGTTACGGCGGGTGATTTACTTGAGGGTGAGAGAAAGTCAGGGAGATTGCGTCCCGTGACGTCCGGGCAGATAGACGCTCTCTCGGACGAGCAACTGATGAGCCGCCTCGACGGTCCTGAGGTCGAGGCCGCCCTCGCCCACCTCTACGCCCGGTACGGTCGCACGGTCTTCGGGGTGGGGTTGAAGATGCTCGGCGACCGTTCTATGGCTGAGGAGTTGATCCAGGAGGTCTTCTTGAAGGTGTGGCGTTCTTCGTGCACCTTCGACCCTTCGCGGGGCAGCTTCTCCACGTGGCTCTTCAGGGTAACGCGCAGCGTCGCCCTTGATCTGCATCGAAAGCGTGCCAACAGGGTTAACCCTGTACCAGAAGGTGATTCTCATCTCGCCGCCACGAGGGACGGCTCCGCAGGTCCCCAGGAGATCGTGGACGAATCCTGGTCATCCTGGCGGGTATCCCGGGCCCTGGACGCGCTTGACGCGCCGCACAGGGAGGTCATAGAGCTCGCCTATTTCGGGGGGCTCACCCAGCGGGAGATCTCCTTGCGTACCGGCGTACCCCTTGGGACCGTCAAGACCAGGACCGCGAAGGCCTACAGGAGCCTGCGCGAGGAACTCGCGCTCGGCGACGGGTGGCTGGTGGCGACGCGATGAGGTACCCGGAGTATCATCCTGACCTGACGACCTTCGTCTCCGGCGGCCTCGAGCCGGAGGAGGCGCAACGGGTCAAACACCACCTGTCGTCCTGTTCGCGATGCCGAAACGAGCTCGAGGGCCTACAGAAGGTGGGCCGCGCCCTCGAGGCGGCGCCCCCACCCGTCGACCCACCGGCCTACCTGAAAGGTGAGATCCTCGCCCGCATGCGCGCCGAAACGAGGTCGCGCCAGGAATACGCCGAACCCGAGCAGCCATCTTCATTGGAGGGGCAGACAAAGTCTCAAGGAGTCACGCGCTACTACCTTCTATCCGGCGTGGCGGCGGCCGCTGTGGTTGCCGTTGTGGCGCTCGGGATCTTCTTCGGTCTCCCAGCAGAGGAGACACCTGTCGCCACCATCAGACTGGTCCCAACACCGGAGGAAGCCGCCGGGCTCGACGGGTACTGGGGCGTGGCCGAAATTCGCCAGCAGCCTTCAGCCAACCAGCAGGTGGAGCTCAGGCTGAACAACTTCGACGAGCCCGAGCCGGACAAGTACTACGAGTTGTGGTTTGCCTCGGGGGACAGGCGCATCAGCGCAGGCTCCTTCACGAGCGTGGGAAGGGGCGAGACCAGGGTCTGGCTCAACGCACCGCCCGAGGCCAGGAGCTTTCAGACCTTGCTAATCACGGAGGAGCAGTTCGACGGCGCCAGGACATCGGGTGGAGAGGTGGCCCTCGAGGGCGAGATGCCGTGACGTCTGGGTAACGCCGGTACGGGCAAAGGAACACCTTATCCGGCCTGCTGCCCATTTCTGCGTTTGCCCTTGCTGGATGCAGAGTGCGGTAGTAAACTTTCCGGAGTTGACAGCGCGCGAGAGGAGGTGATCCAGATAGACGCATCGAGTAGCAGTCGCGGGTATCTTCTGGGAGAGGTGGCTCTGACCTAGGCCCACCAAAACACCCGGCGGGATCCTGGGTTACTTTATCCGCCTCCCATGTCGTGAAGGCGGACGTGCTGAAAAACGGGATACCTGCGTAACACTCAGAAGGGTACGGCCCCCGGTTCTCTCCGGGGGTCGTTTTTCGTGTCTCCCCGCGCTACCGCTCCTCTAGCGGCACCCAGATTCTGTCCTTACTCCCCACGTACACGGACTGCGGCCTGATCAGGCGGTCCAGCGCCCTCTGCTCGGCGCAATGCGCCGTCCACCCAGCCACCCTCCCCGCCGCGAAGGTCGGGGTGAAGAGCTGCGTGGGTAATCCGAGCCCGTGCAGAAGGAGCGCCGTGTAGAACTCGACGTTGGTCTGCAGGTTCCTGCCGGGCTTGTGCTCAGCGAGCAGCCGCAGCGCCGTCTGCTCGACCCCAAGCGCCAGATCGTAGAGCTCCCTGTCCCCGTCGGTCGTGTACAGGCGATCAGCAGCGGCGGCGAGCACGTCTGCCCTCGGGTCGCGTACGCGGTAGATCCTGTGCCCGAAACCCATGAGCCGCTCGCCGCGCCCGAGCTTCTCCCGCAGGTGCGCCTCGGCCCTGCTCACATCCCCGATCTCGAACACCACATCCAGCGCAGGCCCTGGCGCGCCGCCGTGCAACGGCCCCTTGAGCGCCCCGATCGCCCCGACCACTGCAGAGACGAAGTCCGAGCGGGTGGAGACGATGACCCTGGCGACGAACGTGGAGGCGTTCATGCCGTGGTCGGACACAGCGTTGAGGTAGGTCTCGAGTGCCCGCGTGAACTCCGCGCCCGGCACATCGTCCGTGAGCATGTACAGGTAGTTGGCCGCGTGGCCAAGCTCCGGATCAGGGTCCACAGGTTCCTCGCCCTCGAGCATCCGCGAGTACGCCGCCACAATAGTGGGCAGACTCGCCACCAGCGCCAGAGCCTCCCCTTCGTCCGTACCGGGCCTCACGGTGCCGGCCGCCATACGCAGCGCATCCATTACCGGCACCTTCTCCACAGCCACGGTCCGCAACAGGTCCAACGTCGCCCGCGAAAGCTCCCGCCGTCCCGATAGCTCCTCCCGAAAATCCGCGAGCTGATCGGGATCGGGCAAGACATCGTGCCAGAGCAGGTAGACGGTCTCCTCGAAAGAAGCTCGTCCCGCCAGCTCCTCGACCGGGAAACCCGCCATGGTCAACTCCCCAGCCTCACCGTCCACGCCGCTCAAATAGGTCTCAGCCGCCACCACATCCTCGAGCCCCGCAACGAACCCCGTCCTGGAACTCTCGCCCATGTTCGTCCTTTCAGTCGGACCCGGATCTCCGAGCCGTCGTCATAGTTATCAATCGTAACCCTCTATGAAGTATGTATCAATCTTGATTAGCAAATCAATATATAGTAGGGTTGTGGGTGCGTATGGTCGTGCACTCGGTCGAGGAGGTGGCTGCATGGAGGAGCGGTATCTCAGTGCCCGGCGGGCTGCGGAGGAGTTGGGGGTCAGCGTGGCGACTTTGTATGCGTACGTGAGCAGGGGCATGGTACGTTCCGAGGCGGTCGAAGGGAAGAGGCGCAACAGGCGTTACCGGGCCGAGGACGTAAGGAGGCTCAAGGAGCGGAAGCAGCGCAGGCGTGATCCTGATGGGGTTGTGGATGGTGCCTTGCACTGGGGCACGCCTGTGCTGGAGTCGGGGATCACCCTGATCGACGGTGGCAGACTGTACTACAGGGGGCGCGACGTCGTGGCCGTCGCCGAGGAGAACACGATCGAGGAGGTGGCAGGGCTTATCTGGACGGGCGACGAGGCGATGGCTCCGGCGCTCTTCCCGCCCGAGCCGACCCGGCCCTCCCGGCGCATCCGTAGAGTTATCGAGAGCGTGGCCGGAGTAAGGCCCGTCGAGTTCTTCCAGATCCTGCTCCCTGTGGCAGCCTCCGAGGACCCGGCCGCCTACGACCTGCGTCCTTGCGCCGTTGCGCGCACCGGCGCGAGGATACTCCGCCTGATGACAGACGTGGCCGCCGGAGAGTCCGCTCCGAGGCTGGCAGAGACGCTCCAGCGTGGCTGGAGTCCGGACGATGCGGGGTCTGCCGACCTTCTCGACTCCGCGCTCGTCTTTTGTGTGGACCACGAGTTACCCGTCTCGACCTTCGCCGCCAGGTGCGTCGCTTCGTCCGAGGCCACGCCTTATGCTGTTGTTCTGGCCGGGCTTGCGGCGCTCGGGGGCGTCAAGCACGGCGGTGAGATCGAGCTCGTCGAGGCCTTCCTGCGGGAGGTAGAGGTTGCAGGAGACGCGCGGGCGGTGATCTCCGGCCGCCTCAGGCGGGGGGAGAGTATCCCTGGCTTCGGGCACTCATTGTATCCTGAAGGAGATCCCCGCGGTGTCGGTCTGCTTCGCCTGACGGCTGGGGCGTATCCTGAGAGCGTCGCCGTCGCGCTCTCCGATACCGTTGCCGGAGAGATGCTGCATTTGATGGGCGAGCGCCCCACTGTGGATTTCGCGCTGGCGACGGTGGCGCGGGCGCTAGAGTTGCCGCCTGGCGGGGCCGTCGCGCTCTTCGCCCTCGGCAGGACCGTCGGTTGGATCGGCCACGCCATAGAGCAGTATCGGAGCGGCTTCCTCATACGTCCCAGGGCCCGCTACGTCGGAGAGCAACCGCGCCGAAAACCTGATGAACGCTAAAGCGATGGGCAGAAACATCAGCCTACTACGAATCGCACATTCGATCATAAGCGAAAACAGCAAGCTGAAATGCTGAAGTGCTGACACGCTGAAATGCTGCTTCAGTTGGGAATGTTCAGGACGTTCAGCCCCCTCAAGATGATCAGCGTGGCGGCGAAGGAGTTGAACGTCGCGTGGGCGACGAACGAGGGAATGAGGCTACCCGCCCGCTTGAAGAGCGCGCACAGGATCATCGCCAGCATCAAGAGGACTGGCAAGAGGACTGGTTCCAGGTGCAGCAGTGCGAAGAGTACGGAAGATGCTAATGCGGAAGAGACGAAAATCGTCTTACTGGGGAGCCCTCTTGGATGCTCCGTCCCAACGTACCTGGTGGAGATCAGGGTCCCCAGCCGGTAGAGGCCGTTGAAGACGGCGCCCCTGAAGACCAGCTCCTCCACGGCCGGACCGAAGAGTACGACGACCAGGACTATCGCCGGTACGGCCACGCCAGGGCTCTCGTGCACCCAGCCAACGAGCCCTTCCATGAACGGCTGCTGGACCGTCGACTTCGTAGAATAGCCGAGCCGTTCGAGGACGAGGACGCTGATCGGGGTCACGATCATGCTGAGGAGTACGGCACCGACGCCGACTGCCATCCCGACGCCGATCCCCGCCAAGAATCCTCCCCTGGGCCGTGAGAACCCAAGGGGCGCCAGGGAGTACCCTATCTTCTTGCCGAAGCTCCGCAGCAGCGAGACAGCCAGCCAGAACCCCCCGATCACGGCCCCCGTGACGGCCGCGTCTAAAAAAACGACCGAGAGCAACGTGCCCTGCGGGTCAGCCATCCATGCTTCCAACGTAGACGTTATCCGGGGCCCAGCCATCGCTAGCGTCCCTCAGTAGCCTTTCCTTTATGGATGACGGCAGAAGCTCGATCTCCCCCAGCTCATCGACGCTTACCCAGCGTACCTTTACGAGGGTCGGCTCGGTACCAGGCGCGACCTCGGGATCACTCCCGAGGCTCGCCTCCCCGTCTCCTTGCAAGTCCATCCGGACGACGACGTCGATCGTATGGCGTCCCTCCCTCAGGAACTCGCTCACGTAGAGGACACCGGAGAAGCTGCCCTTGAGGCCTGTCTCCTCAGCGAGTTCGCGGCCTGCGCACTCCGGTATCGTCTCGCCCGGTTCGAGCCTGCCTCCAGGGAGCACCCAGTACGGGTCCCTATCCGGTTTCTGGTGGCGCACCAAGAGCAGGGCTCCCTCCCGCTCCACGATCGCCGCGACACGTACCCCAAAGTCCATACCGAGAGCTGCGCGGTCCTTGCCCATGCGGCGAGTATACCCGCGGGGTGAAACGCCGCCATACAGTTCGTGTTCTGTCTGGGATGCACCCACCGCAGCTTGCCGTCGATGATACGCCCGATTATGCTGCCCTCGTCTGCCCAGCCGTGGGAAGGAGTGAAGGGTGCACATCTTCCTGACAACCGAGCGCCTGGTGCTGTGCCGGTTCACCGAGGCCGACGCGGACAACCTGTTCGACCTCGACGGGGATCCCGAGGTCATGCGCTTCCTCACCGGCGGCAAACCGACGCCTCGCGACGTGATCGAGAACGAGATCCTGCCGAGGTTTCTCCGGTACCACAAACATTCCGAGGGGTTCGGGGTCTGGGCGGCCATCGAGAGGTCTACCGGAGCGTTTCTGGGGTGGTTCGCGTTCCATCCTCCTGAAGGCGGCGGTTCCGATGAGGTCGAGCTCGGCTACCGGCTCGCGAGACCCTCCTGGGGCAAGGGCTACGCGACCGAAGGATCTCGCGCGCTGATCCGCAAAGGCTTCACCGAGCTGGGGACGCGGCGCGTGTTCGCGCAGACCATGGCGGTCAACATCGCCTCCAGGCGCGTTATGGAGAAGGCGGGCCTGGTGTACGTGCAGACTTTCCACGAGGACTGGCCTGAGCCCATCGAGGGAGCGGAGCACGGGGAGGTCGAGTACGCGCTAACCAGGGCCGACTGGGAGCGGCAGACCAGCTTCCCTACGAGACGTCCGCCGGCTCTTCCTCGTGGCGATGAGACCGGCTGAGGTACGAGACCTGGGCCTCTAACTCCTCGCAGGCTTCGAGCACCAGGCGCAATCCTTCGTCTTCGGAGAGATGCCCATCGTAGTCTTCGAGGATAGCGGCCTCGGTGGTTGGGTAGGTGCCGAAAGTACGGCGGTGGTGAAATAGGGTGGCTAGCCTTTCGTCTTCCACCCCGGCGAACTCCAGGATCGAGTCCAGGTAGGCGGCTACGGTCTCGTCGCTCGCTCCTCCGGTTACCGCAGCGTGGAGCAATTCCCCGCCGAGACGGCCGAAGCCTGGCACCCTGAGCACATCACCCGTGACCTCGAAAGCGCGCGCCCCGCCGTCAGGTAATACTTCGAGGCCATCCCGCCTGATGCGGTCAGCGGCGCCGAGGACCATGGCGGCCGCCGCCAAGGTTACCTCGGGGTAGTTGCTGTCCATTCCGCGCAACTCCAGCGTTCCCTGGCGGTTGAGACGCACGGGGTTCCAGGCCGGTCTGAGCAGGTCCCCGCCTGCCTCGGCGAAGTGGCGTCTCTGTACGCTGGCCTGATCCATAGCGCTGAGCCAGGCCTTGTAGCGGTCGAACTGCTGACGGATCAGGTGTTCCGCGTCTTCTGCGTAGGGTAGCAAGGCGCCAACCTGGGGCAGATCCTTATAGACCCCTTCCCACCCGAAGATGGCGCTGCCCCTATAATGGACCGTGCGGACGGCCAGCCCCGTCTTCCGACCCTCGAAATATGGGTACGAGCGGGTGAGGGCCACCAGGGCGGGATCCAGGGCAGTCGCAAGGTTGTAGATGTTCGAGACTTCTTCCCGCGCGGCGGCGGACGCGGTGGCTGAGATGCCCGCTCCCTCATCGACCGTCCCTGCCTGCACCTCCAGATGCAGGTGCGTGCCCGCACACCTCCCGGCGTCCATGAACCTCTCCGGGCCGACCGTGCCAACCTGGACCCTGTAGTCCAGCCCGGCGCGGAGGGCGGGCTCCAGAGGCAAAGGATAAGTGCCGAGCGGATAGAGCCTGAGCCCAAGAGATCGCGCCGTGCGCAATGCCAGCCGCAGGTTCTGCGCGTACTCGCGCTCGAGGTCATAGAGGGTGTTGACCGGAGGTGTGTTTACCTCTACCAGGCCCAACACGAACTCGGGGGCGAAGCACGAAGGACCGCTCGACTCCTCCCCAGTCGCCTCGCGGCAGCGCTCCAGGAAGTCGTCGGCCCGCTCCGACGGACGCCCGGAATTCTCGACCAGGAAGAATTCCTGCTCGAGCCCGGTCCGTCGATCCAACAACCTGTCCCCTTCGCTTTCCCTGTCCCCGAATGACTAGACGTATTCTCTAACTTTTGTGGAGGAAACGCTACCCCAGATCTGGAATGCCAGCTTTGGCCCTGAGGCCGAATTCCGGGAGGCGAACAATCTCTCAGGCGCTCCAACATGTAATCTTCGGTGTGGCCGTTGCGCCCGCGAGAAGGAGGTCGGAGACCGTGCAACCGCAGAACGAGCACCGCGACCCGCCGGAGCAGGGCGGGACCGAGATCAGGGAGCACCTCGCGAACGAGCGGACGCTTCTATCGTGGGTGAGGACGGGGATTAGCCTGATCTCGATAGGGCTCGTCGTCGAGAGGGCAGGGGCACTCGTGGATGCCTCCA
>JACCSM010000621.1 GCA_013698525.1 Rubrobacteraceae bacterium | reverse complement strand
CGACGTTTCGGTTGGCGATGTGAAGTTCGCCAACACCTACGTTGCCGAAGGCGACTGCGATGGCGGCGGCGGTACCCCCGGCACCGAGGAGCAAGACACTCCTGCCCGAGAGTTCTATGCCGGCCTCATGGCAGGCCATCACCATGCCGCCTCCGTCCGTGTTGAACCCGCGCAATCCGGAGTCCTCGATCATCACGGTGTTGATGGCGCCCGAGATGCTGGCTTCCTCGTCCAGCTCGTCCACGAGTGGGACCATCGTCCGCTTGTGCGGCATCGTAACGTTGAAGCCCCGGAGCTTAAGAGCCTGCAAGCCCTTCACCGCCGCCGATAGTTCGTCGGGACCTACATCCAGGCAGACGTAGACGAAGTCGAGGCCGTCTGCGACGAAGGCTGCGTTGTGCATCGCCGGACTCAGGCTATGGCTGACGGGGTGTCCGATCAGGGCCAGCAACCCGGTCTTGCCGCTGATCATCCCTCTCGACACGCCACCTATTATAGAGGGTGGGAAATATTCAGGGCCGCTCCAACGTAGTTCTCGGCGATGGTCGTCGCCGCGGCCCGCGAGGTCGTGACGTAGTCGAGCTCGGCCTGCTGCACCTTGAGCTGGAAAGGGTCGCTCCTGTCGAAGCGGTGCAGCATGGAGGTCATCCACCAGGAGAACCGCTGTGCCCTCCACACGCGGCGCAGGCAGGTCTCGGAGTACGCATCGAGGGATCCCCTGTCTCCAGATCTGTAGAACTCCGTCAGGGCGTGAGCGAGGACCCGGATATCGGCGACGGCCAGGTTCATCCCCTTCGCTCCTGTGGGCGGGACGATGTGCGCGGCGTCTCCGGCGAGGAAGAGCCTTCCGTGCTGCATCGGCTCGCAGATGAAGGAGCGCATCTGCACTATGTCCTTCTGGAAGATCCTGCCGCCGGTCAGCTCCCAGCCGTCGTGGGTGGCGAGCCTCGTGGAGAGCTCGGCCCAGATCCTCTCGTCAGGCCACTCCTCGACATCGTCTTGCGGGTTGCACTGGAAGTAGAGGCGCTGGACCTCGGGGGAGCGGGTGCTGACGAGGGCGAAGCCGCGGTCATGGAGGGTGTAGATCAACTCCTCCGTCGATGGCGGTCCCTCGACGAGGATGCCGAACCACCCAAAGGGATAGGTTCTGGTGAACTCCGTGCGCGCGTTCTCCGGGATCCCGGTCCTGCAGACCCCGAGAGAGCCGTCGCAGCCGGCGACGTAGTCGCAAGAAATCTCCTCTTCCTCACCGTCTTGAAAGAAGTGAATTCTGGGCGATTCGGTGTCGAGGTCGTAGACGCTCGCAGCTTCGGTGTCGAAGAGAACCTTTCCGCCCGCTTCGAGCCTGGCGCGGACGAGATCTTTGACGACTTCCTGCTGGCCGTAGATCGTGATCGAAAGCCCGTCTGTCAGGTCGGCGAAGTCGATGCGGTGCCCGCGGCCATCGAAGCGAAGTTCGATGCCGTGGTGGACGGAGCCTTCCCTTAGCATCCTCTCCCCGACGCCAACCTCCCTTAGCAGCCTGGCCGTGCCATGTTCGAGCACGCCGGCCCTGACCGTCGTCTCCAGACCTTCGCGGCTGCGGCGTTCGAGCACGACGGATTCGATCCCCTCCAGGTGCAGAAGGTGCGAGAGCAGCAGCCCCGCCGGCCCACCCCCGACGATCCCTACCTGCGTACGCATCTACGCCTTCTCCTCGCGTTCGTCGAGGTCGAAGAGGACGCGCCGGGCCACGGCGAAGGCGGAGTTGGCGGCGGGCACCCCGCAGTAAACGGCGCTCTGGAGGAAGATCTCACCTATCTCCTCTGGCGTGAGGCCGTTGCGAACGGCGGCGCGCACGTGTATCTCCAGCTCGTCGAGGCGGCCAAGCGCGACCAGCGCGGTGAGGGTTATGCAGCTACGCGTCCTGCGGTCCAGGCCGGGGCGGGCCCAGATCTCACCCCAAGCGTACCTGGTTATGAAGTCCTGAAAGTCAGCGGTGAACTCCGTCGTGCGTTCGATGGCGCCGTCGACGTGCTCGTCGCCAAGGACCTCACGGCGGACTCGCATGCCGCGATCGTATGTAGAGTCTTCCGGAGTCACCTCTCCTCCCCAATGACCGGCTCCAGGTGGTTCAGGATCTCCCGCGTTACGGCTTCCGGCTGCTCGATGTTCGCCAGGTGCGCCGCGCCTTCTACGACGACGAGGCGCGCTCCCTGGATCGAGTCGTGGATCTCCTCTGCTTGATCCACAGTGGTCGCGGGATCTTCTGCGCCTGCGACCACGAGCGTGGGAGCCTGGATCTCCCCGAGCCTACTCCGCATGTCAGTGTCTCTGAGGACCTCGCAGCAGCCCGCGTATCCCTCGGTGGGGGTGCCGCGCAGCATGCTCTCTGCCCACTCGACGGTCTCGGGACGGGTGGCGCGGAACTCGGGCGTAAACCAGCGCTCGAGCACCGCGTCGACGATCGAGCCGACGCCCTCGGCCCTGACCTTGTGGGCACGAGCATCGTAGAAGTCGGAGTCGAATCGGGCTGCTGTGCAGCACAGCACCAGGCGCTCGACGCGCCCTGGAGCTTCGCTCGCCAGCCACATGCCGACGAGCCCGCCGATGGAGAGGCCGCAGAACGAAGCGTGTTCGATCTCCAACCGGTCCAGTAGCGCAAGCACGTCGAGCCCGAGGTCTTCTATCTTGTAGGGGCCTGACGGAACGGGCGAGTCTCCATGCCCACGTTGGTCGTAGCGCAGGAGGCGGAAGCGTTCACGTAGAACAGACGCCTGGTCGTCCCACATCCCGAGCGTGGCGCCCAGAGAGTGGGACAGGACGAGGACCGGCGCGTCTTCCGGCCCTTCGAGAACGTGGTTCAGACTGACTACAGGTTCCGAGGTCACTAGATCTCCTCCTCACGATAGAGTTTCAGAGCCCGGTCCACGAACTCCCCTGCAGACCCGAGGTAGCCCGCCGGATCCAGCGCCGCGTCTATCTCCTCCTCGGAGAGGACCTCTCCGAGTCTGGGTTCTGATAACAGCTCTTCGCGCAGAGGCTTTCCGCCTTCGAGGGTCCGATGCGAGGCCTCTTCGACGAGGTCGTGCGCCTCCAAGCGCCCGAGATGCTGCGCCGCGACCGCGGTTACGTTCTCGGCGAGCAGCAGGCCTCTGGTGGCGTTCAGGTTCTCCAGCATCTTCTCCGGATAGACTTCCAATCCCTCGGTCACCTCCCTTACCGCGGCGGCGGCCCCGCCGGCGAGGGCGAGGGCGTCCGAGAGGGCCTCCCACTCGGAGTGCCAGGCGCCAGCGGCCCGCTCGTGCTCGCCCACCATAGCCGCTTGCAGTGTATGCGCGAGGTCCAACACCCGGCGTGCGCCAGCGGCAGCGGTCACGGAGAGGATGGGGTTCTGTTTGTGGGGCAGCGTCGAAGAGCCTCCCCGTCCCTCTCCCGCGGGCTCGGCGACCTCCCCTACTTCCGTCTGGGCCATCAGGATGACGTCCTGTGAGATCTTGCCCAGCGCACCGGCGACGAGCGAGAGGGCGCCCGCGATATCCGAGACCCTGACCCGGTCCGTGTGCCACGGAACTACGGGCTCCACGAGGTCAAGCTCCCGCGCGAACTCGCTTAGCACTCGCGTGCCCGCCGGACCGAGCGAAGCCAGCGTCCCCCCCGCCCCACCCAGCTGCACGGCAAGTCCCCACTCGCGCACGGCGAACAGCCTGTCCCTGGCCTCGAGCACCGAAACGAGCCAGCCTGCGGCCTTCAGTCCGAAGGTCGTCGGGAGCGCCTGCTGGAGCAGCGTACGGCCAGGCATCATGGTGTCTCTATTAGTGTCGGTGAGACGGGCGCAGGCCGCCGCGATCCCTTCTACTTCGTTGAGGATCAGGCCAAGGGCGTGGCGGGATACGAGCATCGCGGCCGTGTCCATGATGTCCTGGCTCGTGGCCCCCTTGTGTACGTGGCTGGCTGCGTCTTCGGAGACCCTCGAGACCGCTTCGGTCAGAGCCCGGACGAGCGGCGGGACTGGGTTGCCCTTGGCGCGTCCTTTGCGTCCTATCTCCTCGGGATCAAAGCGGTCCACGTCACAGCAGGAGACGATAATCTCCGCTGCCTGCCTGGGGATCAGACCAGTCCGCGCCTGCGCCATCGCAAGGGCGCCCTCAGCATCGAGCATGGCACGGAGCCAGGCTCTTCCAGATACAGCCTCTCTGAACTCGTCAGGGACGAAGATCGGCCTGAACAGCTCTCCGGCCATCTCTAGAACCCGAAGAACGCGGTCTGCTTATTACCCTGCAAGTGGATGTCGAAGCGCAGTGCGCCGCTTTCGTCACGGGCGATAAGGGTCCTCCGAAACGCCTGGTCGTCGATGGACGAGAGCACGGCGTCGACGGCGTTCGCCTCTTCCTCGTCGGGGAAGTAGATGCGGGTCACCAGGCGCTTTGGAAGGCCGCGGGCGAAGACGGAGACCATAACGTACGGTGCCTGAAGCCGTCCGTCCGGACCGGGAACGGGCCCGGGCTTGACGGTCAAAAAGGAGAACTCGCCGCCTGCATCTGTGCCTGTGCGCCCGAAGCCCGAGAAGTCTTCATCGAGAGACAAGTCCTCCCTGTCGTCTGCGGGATGATTGTAGCGGCCAGCCCTGTTGGCCTGCCAGATCTCGACCATCGCGTCCGGCACGATCTCGCCGGCCCCGTCGTAGACTGTTCCTTGGATCTTTATGGCCTCGGGGTGGTCGGACGAGACAAGGTCGGAGCGGTCTATGTCGAGGAGCGCGTCGTGGAAGAAGGGGCCTATCGTCTGGGAAGGTGTCGGCCCAGGACTCATCTGTGGTTCTCCATCGGGGCGGCGTCCCTTCCTCCTAGCACGATGTCGAACCTGTAGCCAAGGGCCCATTCAGGCTGCGTCGTTTCGAGGTCGAAGGTCGAGATCATACACCGTCGTGTTTCTCTGTCGCGCACGGACCGGAAGATCGGGTCGTGCTCGAGTAGCGGGTCGCCCGGGAAGTACATCTGGGTTATGAGTCTGCTCCTGAACGCCGGCCCGAACAGCGAGAAGTGTATGTGCGCCGGCCGCCAGGCATTGTCATGGTTCTTCCAGGGATAGGCCCCAGGTTTTACCGTCACGAACCTGTAACGGCCCTCGCCGTCCGTGAGGCATCTCCCCGCGCCCGAGAAGTTCGGGTCGAGCGGAGCAGGGTGCCTGTCGCCCTCGTGGGTGTAGCGTCCGGAGGCGTTGGCCTGCCAGATCTCGACCAGGCTGCTCCTTACCGGGCGACCGTCACCGTCGAGGACACGCCCCGTGACGATGATCCTTTCCCCCAGAGGCTCGCCGGAATGCTGGCTGGTCAGGTCGTCGTCGAGCTCCCCTATAAGGCCCCGTCCGTATGCCGGACCTGTGGTGTCTGAGAGCGTCCTTGGGAGGATGATGAGCGGCTTCTTCGGCGCCCTGAGGCGCGTCGCCACATAATCAGGGTAGAGGTAAGGGGGGTCGTCCTCGCGTCGGTACCCAGCGGCTTCTTCTCCCGTCCGCTGCGCCATGCGACGTCCCCTTTGCTCGTCCCACTCTACACCTCTCAAGATACCAGCATGTCAGCTTGTCAGCACGCCGCCTGACGGCGGCTTGTTAGCACTTCAGCATGTCGTATGTAATCGGGTAGATCGCTCCTGTAGGCGCAGAGTGTCTGTCGCAGTGGATTCTCGCTTGCGCGGGAATGAGGTTCATGCTGGGAGGAAGGGGGTAGGAGTTGCGCTCGCGCAGTTTGCACAGCGCGGAAGTGGTCGTGCGGATTGGGTACTAAAGCGAT
>JACCSM010000600.1 GCA_013698525.1 Rubrobacteraceae bacterium | reverse complement strand
TTCTGCGCGCGGCCGCCTTGCTGCATGATGTCGGGCTCTACAAAGCCTACGCTTTGCGGGAGCCGCCCGACCACGCGAAGCGCTCGGCAGTAGTGGCCAGCCGTATCCTCCAGGACTGGGATTTCCCTCCGCAGGCGAGCCAGGCGGTCATAGAGGCGATCGAACACCACCCGCCCGGCGCTCCCTCAGGCACCGCTTCTGAGACTATCCTCCTCAAGGACGCGGTCGGCCTCGATTACCTAGGTGCCATAGGCATCTCCCGCATGCTTGCCATGGTCGGCACAGAAGACGACGTGCCTGATATACCTACGGCGATCTGGCACGCAGAGAGTCTGCGGCAGAAGATCCCCGACCTCCTCATCTTGCAGAGCAGCAAGGACCTGGCTGCCAGGCGCATCCGCGAGATGGAGGCTTTTCTCGAAGACCTGAGGGACGCCACGGCGAAGCTGAAGCTGTTGTAGCCGGCCGTGACCAAGCGCCCTCTTACCGATTGCGCCCGATCAGGGCATTGGACGGCACGGAGGCAGGGTCGATCTACCAGTCGAGACCATAATTGCACAGGGCGAAACGCACCACATCTTTAGCGTGCGTCCCTAGCAGCGTAAAACGCACGCGATACCAGGGCCGCTAATGGGGGTCTCAGCGTTCTTGTGCTGCGGCCGAGACCCGGTTGAATGCCCGGTCGAGGACCTCGACCTCTTCGTCGCTCAGGTGCCGCCCGAAGTGCTCGGCTATCCCGCGCGCATACACCGGCCAGGTCGTCCTCAAGGCCTCCAAGCCCTCGTCCGCGAGGGCGGCGTAGAGTCCCCGTCCGTCGGCCCGGTCCGGCTCGCGGCGTAAGAGCCCGGCCCTCTCTATCCTTGCCACCAGGCGAGTCAGCCCGCCACGGGTGACCAGGATGGCTCGAGCCAGCTCGTGCATGCGTAGCTTGTGCTCGGGCGCCTCATAGAGTGCTAGCAAGACGTCGTACCAAGAAAGCGGCAGAACCTCCGCCTCGTCCAGGTCATCTTCGATCCGATCGATCACCGCCGCGTGAGCCGTGAGGAAGTTTCGCCACAAGACGTTGCGCCGCTGCTCCAGACTCTCGTCGACGACCGGCAGCCGCTTCCTCTCCTTTTTCTCGATCGCGTTCTCCGCTTCACCGACCATACAGGTATCTTATCAGAGAATCGTTGCACCTACGACGACCTGATGTTACACTCCTTATCGTTGTAGATACGACTACCTCGACGGATAGAGGTGAGAGGAGTGAGTGTGGACCTCGCGTAGGACGAAGAGGCTGGGGCGCCAACAGGCGCCCTGCCATAGGAAACCAACGAAGGCAAGGGAGAACGTCATGGAATTCGAGAACAAGGTGGTGCTCATTACCGGTGGGGGTGGAGGCATCGGCAAGGCTGCCGCCAGGCGCTTTTTGGAGGAGGGGGCGAAAGTCGCCCTAAACAGCCGCCGACATGAGGTGCTCGACTCCGCTCGTGAAGAGCTCGATCCCTCTGGAGAGAGGGTGGCGCTCTTTGCAGGCGATGCGAGCAAGCCGGAGACCGCCAGGAACTTCGTGGCCGCCGTGGTGGAGTGTTTCGGCGGGGTGGACGTTCTGGTAAACAGCACCGGCATCTTCAGGATCAAACCCTTCGAGGAAGAGAGTGAGGAGGACTTCGAGGAGGCGATGAATTCCATCCTGAGACCCACTTTCTACACCTCCCAGGCCGCCATTGCCGAGATGAGGCGGCGCGGTGGAGGTGCGATCGTGAGCGTCGGCTCCATGTGGGCCGTGGACGCCGTCTCCACCACCCAGACCAGCGCCTACTCCGCGGCCCAGGCTGGACGCCACGCCCTCACCAAGAATCTCGCCATCGAGTTGGCCGGTGAGAACGTCAGGGTGAACACCGTCGCGCTGGCGTTCGTGGAGACCCCGGCCTACGAGCGGTTCATGTCCCCGGAGGAGGCGCGGGCGGTGCTCGACTCCGTCAACGCCTTCCATCCGTTAGGGCGGCACGGGCAACCTGAAGATGTCGTCGAGGCGATTCTGTTTCTGGCGAGCGAGAGGGCCGGTTGGATCACGGGCTCCACGCTGCCCGTGGACGGCGGTGTTCTGGCGGCACGCAGCCCCGCCGTGGCCTGAGGCAGTCGAATTCAGCCGCCCCGACCAACTCTTGGAAGAGACCGCTTGCTCTCCTGGCCGGCGCCAACACGCAACTCAGCAAGTAGTCGTGCGATCGAAGAGAGCGATGCTCGGCCTTCTCGTCCCTACGTATGTCCCAGGGTCGTCCCTAAGGTTTCACGCTCTGCGGTTTTGGGAGGACTCTAGAACTCGGCGACGGTCGGGATGATCTCCTGCCCGAAGGTTTCCAGCGGCCCTATCTCGTGAACGTTGGGCATGTTGAAGATGAGGTGCTCTATGC
>JACCSM010000589.1 GCA_013698525.1 Rubrobacteraceae bacterium | reverse complement strand
TTGCTCGCCTCGCTCGAAACCACTGCATCGCCAAAGAACCGGGAGGAAGAGGCGGCCAAGGCGAAAGCGCGCTCAGCCTTACGATTTGGCGGGTGATCACACCGATCGTCGCTTCACCAACCAGCATGCAGCCATGAGGGCGCCAGCGCCGCCGGCTCGAAGGACCTTCCGACTCCCTCCCCTACGAGACCTTTCGGGCCACCCTCGAAAGGGGCAAGGAGCTCACGGACACCTGGCTCGCCCTAGAGCATAAACGCCTTCATGCACGACCTCGCGCGCCTCGGAGAAGATCCCGACCCGGAAGAAGCGTATGACCGTTGCAGGGAGTGGCTCCCCTTCACCCACCGTAACAGGACCTTCTACGAAGGCCTCGCCAGGGATCTCGGCTACGAACTCCACGAGCTCGAAGGCGGTCCGGGCGAGTTGATCTTCTAGCGGCTTAGCTCGACAGCTCAGCCGCCATCAGCGTCAGGCCGCCGTCCACGACGAATGAGGCGCCGGTTGCGTAGGATGACTTCTCCGAGGCGAGGAAAGCTACCCAGGCGGCGATCTCGCGGGCGTGTCCGGGGCGGCCGAGCGGCAACTTCGGACGCTCGATGGTCGTCGGGTCCTCGTCCTCGGCGCCCGTCATGGGCGTGGAGATCTCACCAGGTCCGACCGCGTTGACCAGGATGCCGTACTCTGCGAGCTCCATCGCCATAACCTTGGTCAGGAGCCCGAGACCGCCCTTCGACGCGCAGTACGCTGATCCCCCGGTGCGCGGGATGTGCTCATGAACGGAGGTGATGTTGATGATCCTGCCCCCGTTTCCGGCGTCGACCATCCTCCTCGCTGCCCGCTGGGCGCACAGGAACGCCCCGGAGAGATTGGTGTCTATGACTTGCCGCCACTCCTCATAGGGGAGCTCAAGGAATTCGCCCGTCGGGTCGCCTGTGCCGGCGTTGTTGACCAGTACGTCGACGCCGCCCAGGGAGTCGGCAAGGTGGTCGATTCCGTCTGCAGCCCCCGGCAACTCCGTGAGGTCCAACCTTCGCACCTCGCCCCTGCGGCCCGCAGCCCGCACGGCCTCGAGGGTCTCCTGCGCCCCTGCTTCGTCCGTGCGGTAGGTAATGCCGAGGTCGAAGCCGTTCTCCGCCAGCTCCTTCGCCGACTCCTGACCGATCCCCGAGTCCGAGGCAGTCACAATGGCTACCGGGCTCATGCTCTCTCCTCTCGTCCGCAAGATCTGGCTTTGCCCCGCCTTCACGGACTGTTTTCCTTTAAGCCACAACTCCACCTCCCATTCTAGCTTCCTCGCGGTCTGTGGGGCTGAGGTGTCCAAGTGCGACCTGAAGGCGGTAGCGACAACAACCCCGCTGGCGCCTCTCCCGCGCACCTCAAGTGGGATTACTGTATCTCGGCTCGCCCTTTGCTAGTGAGCCGAACGTCGTCGCCAATGACCGTCATGTTCTCTTCGCGTCCGACGATCCGGCTGATGCTACCCGGCATCGCACCCCCTGCCCGATAAGCACGACCCGGATCGACGAAGCCTTCGTCCACGAGATGCCCGAACAGCTCATAGGATTGGTCTTCGCTCAAGCCGATGCCCTCGCCTATGCGGGCGACCTCGGTGTCGGGGTCTACCTCGTCCCACTTACCCTCGCGGTCGTGGATAGCCCTGAGCATGGCTTTGCGCTGGTGGTCGGCAAACATATGCTGCGCCACGTTTACTCCTTCGCTCTCCTAACCCTTCCCTGCAGAAAAGGCTACCAAAGTAATACGCGGCCTTTGACGTGACGTCAACTCTCGACCCGCCCCACCGGCGCCACCTGCACTACGTCCCCGTTAGTCGGAGACCGGTTCTTCGGAGGGCTCATGATCTTCGCCGCGTTCGAATACCGAGCCTTGCACAGGCGTGGGGAGCCCAGGAGATTCATAAAACACGCAACACTCATCTAGAGCGCGACCTCCGGCCCGGCGCTCGTTCCTCCCGCAAGCAAGATGGCACGAAACATAAACGACGGCGTTGGACCATTCAACGCCCACAATGGTCACGTCTTGTCGCTGGTCTTGAGGCAGGACATCCCCGCCGAGGGCCCTGCTACGCGAAACCGGTTATGGCGACGAGGGAGGATTTGGGCTCGTCGCCGCCGGGCCATGTGCTGGTAGGGTTACCCGGGCTCTCGCTCTCCTCGCCAGGATGCTGGATCGCCAGGAACAGCGTCCTGCCGTCAGGGGTAAAGGCCGGTCCAGTCAGCTCGGCCTGCACGGGCCCGCTGGCAAACTGGAACACGTCTCCACCAGAGACCCCGCCGTCTATACCGGATGGCATCACGAACGCCCCGTTGTTCTTGAAGGTAGTGTAGATGCCTGCATTCACCTTGTCCGAGGAGATGTCGTTTATGACCCAGAGGTTGTTGTGGGCATCGAACATGAGGTTGTCGGGAGAGGCGAAGCCGGTCTGGGGGCCGCCGGTAGCGAAGACCTCGTAAGTGAACTCGGTCGCCTCAGGATCGTCGTCTTTCTCGGTGAGACGGAGGATCTGGCCGTAGAAGTTGCCGTGCAGCTCGTTGTTGGTAAGCGCCGCGTAGACCTGACCTGTCTTGGGGTGCACTTCGATGTCTTCGCAGCGGTCCATCGGAGTGCCTATCGGGAGCTCTGTCTCCGGATTCTCGAGCGCTGCCGCGTCTATGGAGCGTACCAGGACCTCAGCCTGGCTCTTGTAGCCGTTGTCCTTGAAGATGGAGTTGTTCTCGTAGTCGAGGGCCACCCACCTGCCGCTCGCGAAGTCCGCGACGTAGAGCATGCCGTCGGAGAACAGATCAAAGTTCGCTTCGCGGTCATCGGGGTTGTAGGTGCCGGAGGAGATGAACTTGTAGATGGGCCGGTCTTCCTCGTCGTGGCCGGTGTAGACGACGACCTTCCCAGCGTCGGAGACGTTTATGGCGGCGTTCTCATGCCTGATACGTCCGAGCCAGGTGTGCTTGCGCGGCTTCGAGCCCGGATCGAAGGGGTCTATCTCGACGATCCAGCCGTAGTGCTCGGCGGGTTGAGCGGATCCGGGATCGTCGAGCCAGCGGTAGGTGTCGGCGATCTCCAGCGCCTCGGGGGCGTCGTCGGTGCCCTGACCGGGCTCGCCCTGATCGTCTGTGCGCTGGCCGTAGAAGTCCTGGAAGTTTTCCTCACAGGTGAGTACGGTGTTCCAGGGGGTGACCCCGCCGCTGCAGTTGGCGAGGGTGCCTATTACCTCGTTTCCACCTTGCATCCGCATCTCGGCGGAGCCGGCGGCGGGTCCCGTTACGTCCATCGGGGTAGTCGCATCTATGCGCCGATTGTGCTCGTCGTCCTCGACGAAGGCCCAGGTGTCGCCCTCTTTCTTCACCCGGACGACCGCGCCGCCTACCCCCGCCTTCTCGCGTGCTATCTGCCCCTTTGTCTTTCTGGTGGCGTTCTCGGTGTCGGTGTAGTCTGACCAGAACATCGGATTTATGTACTCGTGATTGACCCAGAGGATGCCGTCTTCTGAGTCATTGCCGCCCTTCAGTGCGTCTATCGGGAAGTACGCCACGAAGTCGTTGTGGTCGCCGTAGGTCAGGTCACCGCCGAGCGGGTCGCCCGCGCTGCGAATGATCTCGTACCTGAAGCCCTCTGGCAGGACGAGGTCGTCTTTGTCAGAGGGCTCTATGGCCTTGAAGAACGTGGGGCTACCACCGGTCTCGCCGCCAGTAGGTGCCGACTCGCCGTGCTGGGCCCCCTGATTAGCCGAGCCCTGCTCCTCGCTCTTGGCGCAGCCGGTCAACACCCCGGCGCTGCCCGCGGCCAACGCCGCCGAGCCAGTCCCGAGGAAGGTTAGGAACCGTCGCCGGCTCATCCCGCTGGGCGCAAGTTCCACAGGCAGATTGCGTTTTTCTCTCTTGATGCGTCTTACGCTAGGTCCATCCG
>JACCSM010000586.1 GCA_013698525.1 Rubrobacteraceae bacterium | reverse complement strand
GCGTAGCCGTCGAACCCGATCTCGACCGTCCGCGCGAGGCTCTCCTCCCTCAGGTCGGGGTAAAGCCCGCCCTGCACGATCCCGAATAGCGCCTGATCCCCCCTCCCGTGCGCCTCCTTGCTCCGTCCCGCCCATCGCGCGGTCCGCCGCAGCGAATCCTCGTGGTACTCGCGGCCGGCATTGGCCGGCGGACACTCGTCAAGGACCATGGCCACGTCCGACCCAAGATCCTCCTGGACCCTCGTCGTCAGCTCAGGGGTGAACATGTGCGGCGAGCCATCGTACACGGACGCAAACTCGACTCCCTCCTCCGAGATGCGCCGCGTCTGGGCCAGCGAGAACACCTGGTAGCCGCCCGAGTCGGTGAGGATCGGACCTTCCCAGCCCATAAAGGCGTGAAGCCCACCAGCTTCCTTGACGAGGTCCGACCCGGGTCTCAGGTAGAGATGATACGTGTTTCCGAGCACGATACCGGCCCCGACATCCCGCAGGTCCCCCGGGGTGAGTCCCTTGACGGTGCCCTTGGTCCCGACAGGCATGAAGGCCGGCGTCTCTACCCGCCCACGAGGCGTGCTCAGGACGCCCACGCGCGCCTCACCGTCGCGAGCTTCTACCTCTAGGGAAACAGGGGCAACTACAGCTGCCGTCCCCCGTTGAGAAGGAGCATCGCATCGCCGAAGGAATAGAAACGGTAACGCTCTTTTACCGCTGTCCTGTAAGCTTCCCTGACCAGTTCCTCGCCCCCGAAGCTCATGACCATCGCCAGCAGCGTCGAGCGCGGCAGGTGGAAGTTCGTCAGCAACGTGTCTACGGCCAACCAGCGGTAGCCGGGATAGACGAAGAGATTCGATTCTCCTTCCGCCTCGCCGTTCGCTGACCAGGTCTCGAGCGCGCGTGCTGCTGTGGTGCCGGCCGCAACCACCCGCCGCGCATGCTGTACGGTCTGCACCGCCTCCGGCGGCACGCTGTAGTACTCGGCGTGCATCCTGTGGTCTTCGAGCCTCTCGGTCCTCACGGGCATGAAGGTCCCCACCCCGACGTGCAATGTGATCCTGGCTATCCCGGCCCCTGCCCGCTCTGCCTCCTCGAGAACCTGCCCCGTAAAGTGAAAGCCGGCCGTTGGCGCTGCGGCCGAACCTTCGTTTCGCGCGTACACGGTCTGGTAGCGGCCCTCTGTCTCGGGAGTGGGACTGATGTAAGGCGGCAGTGGCATCCTGCCCCTGCGCTCCAGCAGGCCGCGTACGTCATGGGCACAGACGGCCCAGTGCCCGTCGCCCAGGCTCTCGACAATCTCCAGCCGCTTTCCACCGGCCAGGAGCCCGAGCCCTGGCCTGAGGCGTTTGCTCGGCCTGGCGAGTACCTCCCACGCTCCGCCGCGATTCGGCCCGAGGTCCCGGAGAAAGAGCAGCTCCACCTCACCGCCGGTCGGCTTTTTGGCCTCGAGCCGGGCCGGTATCACCTTCGTCTCGTTCAGGACGAGCGCGTCGCCGGGCAGCAGGAAACGCGGCAGGTCCCGGAACGTGTGGTGGGCGATCGTGCCCTCCTTCGCGTTCACCACCATCAAGCGCGAGGCGTCGCGTGGCTCCGCCGGGCTCTGGGCGATGAGATCTTCGGGAATATCGTAGTCGAGCTCGGAGGTAAGCACCCTAGCGGCGGAAGACAATGTTCAAGACGATGGTGCCGACGACAGAGAGCAGGATCATGAGCCCTATCGGGAAGTAGAACGTGGCATTGCCGCGCCGGAACACGAGGTCGCCGGGCAGCCGGTCTAATCCGAGACGGCCGAGCAGAAGGAACAATCCGCCGAGCACGAGCAGCAGGACCGCGCCACCGATCAACAACTTTCCTACGCCTTCGAGTCCCACGATCCTATTCTATGCCCGCCGCGTCCGATGTCCACAGAGGGAAGACCAGGTCGTGCACCCTTCACTCAGGTGGTCTCCTCGTTGTCCAGCTCCGCAAGTAAACCATCGACGTCGAGGGGCCTGGTTACCATCTCGAGCCCGCCATCGGGGGTCCGCGGCCACTCCTCTTGCGGGCGGTCCCGGTACAGTTCGACGCCGTTGCCGTCAGGGTCCTGTAGGTACAGCGCCTCGGAGACGCCGTGGTCTGAGGCTCCACCGATAGGGTAGTTCGATTCGAGAAGCCACCTGAGTGCTAGGGCGAGATCCCGCCGCCCAGGGTAGAGGACGGCGAGGTGGAAGAGTCCGGCGGAATGGGGCGGGGCCGGGTCGGCGTTGCGGCTCATCCAGGTGTTCAGGCCGATGTGGTGGTGGTATCCGCCAGCGGAGAGGAAGACCGCGTCATCTCCGTACCACTGGTTCACCTCGAAACCAAGAATGTCTCTGTAGAAGCCAAGGGCCCGCTCGATGTTCGCCACCTTCAAGTGGACGTGGCCGATGCTTGTCCCCGGGTTTATGACTCGTTTGGTAAGTTTACTCGTCTCCACTAGCGCTCCTTTTCGTGGATCTCACTACCCTTGATTCTACCGCCGCTGACCGAAGGCGTTCCACGTACCGTGGCCGCGCGATCGGCCAAGAGCGAAGAAAAAGCTGACCAGCTGAAATGCTGACAAGCGAGGCCGCAGGCCGGAGCGTGCTGAAATGCTGGCACGACGCAGCCCCGCTGCCTATACTCCTTAGGCCGCCTTATGTGATCCAAGAGCTTGGAGAGAATATGGAGACCACAGACACCAGGCAAAAGAGCCGCACAATCCTGGAGGGCCGCGACCGCGCGCCGGCCAGGTCCTTCCTCAAGGGCATGGGCTACTCGGACGAGGACCTAAGCAAACCCATAGTCGGTGTGGCCCACTCCTGGATCGAGACGATG
>JACCSM010000535.1 GCA_013698525.1 Rubrobacteraceae bacterium | reverse complement strand
CGTCCTTACGGTGCATCTGTACCTCGAACCCGCTCACAAAGCCATCCCGCAGCGCGAGCTGGTAGAACTCCTCCCTGCGTCCTGGCTCTACGTAGAGCTGGTCCCTGATGTTGGAGATGGCCCCGAGTAGCTCCTCGGGAGACCCGTAGCCGAATATCCTGGCCATCGCCGGGTTCGCCGTCAAGAAGCGCCCGTCGACCGTAGTCTGGAAGATTCCTTCGACGGCGTTCTCGAAGATCGAACGGTACTTCTCCTCGGCCCTCTTGCGTTCCTCTTCGGCCTCCCTCTGGTCGGTGATGTCCTCATGGACCAGCACGACCTCCTGGATCGCCCCGTCGGCGTCCCTCACTGGATAGATGAAAGCCTGTACCCAGCGGTGGGCGACGTCGCTCACGCTCGGGATGCTTGCGTCGGGTTCGTATCTGACCGCTGGTACGGCGGTGGCCTTCCCGGCGAAGCCCCGTTCGATGTAGGGCATTATGCCTTTCTGGACGAGCTGTGGGTCTTGCAAGACGTTGTACTCCGGTATCTTGTCGAGCGTCACGCCCCACAGCTCCTCCCACGCCCGGTTGACCTGCAGCGTCCTGCCGTCGGGGGAGAATATCTGGATGCTCAAGGGGGATTGCTCGACCATCAGCCTGAAACGCGTCTCCGAGGCCCGCAGCGCCACCTCGGCCCGCCGGCGCTCGCGGCGCACGTCAGCCTCCCTCAGTTCCCGCTCGATGGCGCTGTTGAGCCTGGCGAGGTTCTCCTTCATGAGGTAGTCGTGGGCTCCTGCTTTCATGGCCGCTACGGCTGCGTCCTCACCGATCTGGCCGCTCACGATGATGAAAGGCAGGTCCACAAAGCCCTTGCCCCTGAGCAACTCCAAAGCCGCCGACGAGTTGAAGGCCGGCATGCCATGGTCGGAGATGACGAGGTCCCAGCTGCGCCCGTCGAGCGCGGCCTCCATGGCCGCCGCGGTGTCGACCCGATCCCAGGTGGGGTCGAATCCACCCCTGCGTAACATCCTCACCAGGAGCAGGGCGTCGTCCTCGGAGTCCTCGACGAGCAAGACTCTCAGCGGCGCGCCCATTCAGGCACCAGCCTCGCCGCGTCCGTGCAGGCCACAGCCCGTGCTACCACGCGTGTATTTCAGGCCGAGGTCCGACCGTCCTTCCGCCAACACGATAATTTGTGTAATTCCCATCACATCAAGCTTCTATTCTATTGTTATCCGGGCGTCGTGGCAAATCGTCGCCGGAGAACAAAATACCCGAAAATCATCCATATGGGGGATAGATCGGTGTCCCTTGCAGGGTTATCATGGTGGTGTCTGTACGCCTGTATACAAGCAAACGCGAAGACCAGCACGGAAGGAGAGAAGATGCAACAAGACCCCAACCTCGGTGGTGAGCGGGAACCAGTCTCGGAAGGCCAGTCCAGAGCCTCGGCGGGGACGATGAGCGCGCAGGACGAGCGAACGTGGTCCGTAATCGCCCACCTGAGCGTGCTCGTGGCGCTCGTCGGCCTTGTGCCTTTCGGGGCCCTGCTCGTCTGGCTGCTCTACAAGGACCGTTCCCAGAAGGTGCGCTTTCACGCCCTGCAGGCGCTCTGGTACCAGGTAGCCTGGATCGTGATCCTCATAGCTTACACCCTCGTCAGCGCCGTATTGAGCCTCGTCATTATCGGCTTCTTCATGTTCTTCTTGCTGCCCATCCTGCTGCTTGTGCCTATTATCCACGGTTGCTACGCGGCCTACAAGGTGAGCCAGGGCGTAGAGTACCGCTACCCGTTCATCGCGGACAGGATAGAAGGCCCGCGACGCGTAGTCTGAGGTGCTCCCCGCCGAGCAAGCAAAGCGATATGGCGTGCCGGTACACCAGAGTGCCCGATAGAACCAGGACGCACGGGTCCTTTAGCGACGGGCTCGGGACGAGATGAGTCACAAGGTCATCCTCCTTGTGGAGGACAACCCCGACGACGAGCTGCTCGCCCTGCGGGCGCTCAAGAAGACGGGCGCCGAGAACGAGGTCGTGGTCGCCCACGATGGGGTCGAGGCCCTGGATTACCTGTTCGCGAGCGGCCCCCATTCGGGGAGGGACCCCGCCGTCATGCCGCAGTTGATATTGCTCGATCTCAAGCTACCTAAAGTGGACGGGCTCGAGGTACTCAGGCGTCTGCGGTCTCACGAGCGTACGCGGCTCTTGCCCGTGGTCATCCTGTCATCCTCCAGAGAGCACCAGGACTTGCTCGACGGCTATAGCCTCGGTGCCAACAGCTACGTCCGCAAACCGGTAAACTTCGAGCAGTTCGTCATGGCCGTCGAGCTACTCAGGCGTTACTGGCTGGTACTGAACGAGGACCCGCCAGGAGCTATGTAGCATTTCAGCATTTCAGCACGCTCCGGCCTGCGGCCGTCGCTTGTCAGCACTTCAGCTTGCGCCGTTCGAAGCTATTTGGCCGGCGCAGCTCGGTTGCGCGCTTCGCGGCACGACCTGACGTGCTGACTAGCTGAAATGCTGACTTGCTAGTTCGGCTTCGAGCTCGTCCACGAACTGACGGGCGGTGCGTCCCGAACGTCCGGCGTGCCAGCGGTCCCACAGGAGGGCGCGCTCCCGCAGATGTTGCGCAGGTATGACCAGGCCGCGCTCCCGGGCGAGCCCGGCTACGATCTCGAGGTAGCGTGCCTGGTCGGGAGAGGGGAAGGTCAGGCGCAACCCGAAGCGGGCCGCAAGGGAGAGCTTCTCTTGCATGGTGTCGCGGGCGTGCACGTCGTCGCCTGCGGAGCCGTCGCCGCGTTCGGAGAAGCTCTCCCGGATCAGGTTCCTGCGATTGGAGGTCGCGTAGAGCCTAACGTTCTCGGGCGGCTCTTCGACGCTGCCTTCGAGGAGGGCCTTGAGAGCCTTGTACTCGACCTCGTGCTCCTCGAAGGAGAGGTCGTCGACGAAGAGGACGAAACGCCGCCCGCGTCCGCGCAGCACCTCGAGCACCCCAGGCAACCCAGCGAGGTCCACTTTCTTTACCTCGACCAGCCTCAGCCCTTCTTCCGCGTACTCGTTCATGATGGCTTTGACCGTAGAAGATTTGCCGGTCCCCGGCAGGCCGTAGAGGAGCGCGTGGTGGGCCGGAAGCCCGGCGAGAAAACGCTCCGTGTTTTCGATCAAAGGCTCCCGCTCTTGCTCGTAGGCGACCAGCTCGGCGAGGCTGACAGGGTCAGGGCGAGAGACGGCCCTGAGTCGCCCTTCCCTCCAGTGGAAAGCCCTGTGGCGGCCGAATGGTCCTGCGCCGTGCCTGGCGTAGTGGCCGGCCAGAAGCTCCGCGCAGGCTCCCCAGTCCTCCGCCGCCGAGAGCTTGCGCGCGATCTCGCGTCGCGGAGACTCCTCCGCTGGCTCGGGATTCGTCCAGGGGACCCAGATGCCTGACAGAGCGGGCACCGCGGACTCGATCCTGCCTAGCAACATTGCCG
>JACCSM010000509.1 GCA_013698525.1 Rubrobacteraceae bacterium | reverse complement strand
GGGAAGCGGCTGTCGGCGCTGCTGGTGGGTATGAGGAGCACCCGGGCGCCGTCCTGGACCGCGAGAAAGCCCAGAGCCGGCTGCCAGGCATCGTTGCAGATCAGGACGGCCATGCGGCCGAACTTCGTTCCAAAGGCCCGCATGGACTGGCCCGGGCTGAATAGTTTTCGTTCCTCGAAGACGCCGTATGTCGGCAGGTACAGCTTCCGGTGCAGGTGGACCAGGGATCCGCCCTCGAAGTAGGCGGCGCTGTTATAGCTGCGTATGCCACCGCCGTCCTCGTGAAAACCCAGAACAATAGAGGTCTCTCCCGCTTCCTCGGCAAGCAAGGTAAGGCGCTCGTCTTGCACTGTGATGGGCACCTCTTCGCTGATCTGTCCGAGGGCGTACCCGGTCAGGCTCAACTCAGGGAAGACCACGAGGTCCGCGCCTCGCCCTCTGGCCTCCGCTATAGTCTCCCTCGCCAGCTCGAAGTTGGCATCGACGTCTCCGAGGATGGGATCTATCTGTGCCAGGGCTACTCGCATAGTTCGGTGACTATTCCCTTGTCCGGCTGTTCTTTACCATCTACGTGCCCGGTATCAATTCTTTGAGCTTCGACGAGCTTCATGCTGGTTCCCCTCTAGCATGCGTCGCCCGGTTCACGTTGTGCCGGTGGTACGGAGCAGAGCGGTGAGCGTAGCGAGGTCGGCCGCATCAGGAAGCGCCTGAACGGCGCGGAGCAACTGCCCGGCGCGGCTGGAACCCAACACCGGCTCCACGAGTCTCTCGAACTTGTAGGTGAGCTCCTCGTCGGAGGGTCGAGCCTCCGCGTCTCCCCGGGCCGCCAGGACCTCCGAGCGGGCGCTGCGGCCGTCTGAAGCCGCGATCTCCGCCCAGGCCAGGGCTTTGGCCGGAAAAGCTTCTTCGAGCTTGGGGTCCTGGAAGAGTTCGACCCGTGCGGCCAGCCTCCGCCGGCCGGGATCGTCGAGGGCGTGTTCGAGCACCTGGTCCGGCCCCACCTCGCCATCGGTCAGGACGCAGGCGACTGACCACGGCAGGCTGAACTGGGCCTCCTCCGTGGTGCGCGGTGCCGCGGATCGGAGGTGTGTGGCCGCCTCGAAGGTGTGTACCCGTACCCACGCAATGTCTGCCACGCCCACCCCGAGCTCGCGCGCCGCCGCGAGCGCCCCCTCCACGGCCGGCTGCGCCCACCGGCAACACGCGTGCGGCTTGAAGTACAGGCTGCGGATCAGGTACTCGCCGCCCAGGTCCTCGGTGGATACCGGCTCGGCCTCGTCGAAGAGGCTCGGGATGCCGGTGAATCCTCGTTCGGCAAGCTGGGCGGAGGCGAGGCCGACCATCGCGCCCCAGCCGATGCCGTCCTTGAGCATACTGGGATGGTCTATCGAGCGCATCTCGGGCGTCATAGGGGCGTGGAACTCGGCGATCCCGAGCGCGTGCCAGATCTCCTCCGCGTTGCACCCGAGCAGGCGGGCGGCTCCGGCTGCCGCGCCGACCGGCCCCCACGCGCCGCTCCCGTGATAGAAGTCGTAGAGCGGGTGCAGGATGCGACCGGCGCGCATGGCCACCTCATAGGCGACCACCAGGGCGGTCAAGAATCCGGCCCCGTTCGAGCCGGCACGCTCGGCGGCAGGCGAGTACCGTTGGAAAGACCACCGAGCCTGGATGTCCTTTGACCGGACGGTAGCCGTCGTCGATGTCCAGGGCCGAAACGGCGAACCCGTTCGCGAGCGCCGCACCTGCCGGCGTGCTGCGGGCGCTGGAACCGATGACGGTGCATTTACCAGGGCCGGGGGCGTCTAGGGCGTGGGAGGCTGCGATTTTGGCGGCCTTCGTAAGGCTGCCGGCGAGTGCGGCTCCGCAAAGATCCAGCATGCAGCGGATGGCCTGAGTCTGCACGTCCGCGGGTATGTCGTCCCAACGCAGCCCGCGCGCGAACTCGGCTACGCGACGGGTTCGGGGACCGGCGTCGCTCGACCGCGTCGCCTCGTTTGCGGAGGATCCAGCCCCGCGGGGATATGGAGCGCCGGCGCTCCCTAGCTCCACGGGAATGGAGAGTGGCTCGTGGGGTGCAGCTTGCCGGTCTCGTAGCGAGCGAAGCGGAACGGTTCGAGCAGCTCCCGCGGTTCGTCCAGCAGCTCCCTGGCTACTAACGCGCCGACGCCTATCATCTTGTAGCCGTGGTTGGAGTCGGCGATGACGTAGGCGTTCTGGCGGAAGGTGTCGAAAATGGGGAAGCTGTCCGGCGTGAAGCACCCGATCCCACCCGAAGGCTCTCTGGAGAAGAGATGGCTCTTGCCCTTGAAGCGTCCGTGGCAGTGCGCCAGCGCCGAGGTCCACATGCGGGCGAAATCTTCCCCGACCACGAAGTCCGGGCTCTCGGGGCCGTACGGGTCCACGGCCACCTCGTCGGCGGGCTGGTCGACGACG
>JACCSM010000499.1 GCA_013698525.1 Rubrobacteraceae bacterium | reverse complement strand
CCGAGGCTGCGGTGATCTCCTCCGGCGCGGAGCTGGTAATGGAGAAGCGGAAGTCCGCGAACGCGACGGTGGCCGTCGGGCGTTTGCCGGTACGGGGGAGGCTCGCGCTGGTGAGCCTGGGGCCTGGTGAAGAAACCCTCGTTCCACCGCTCGCCCGCGAGGAGCTCGCGGCCTCGGAGTTCGTGGTCGGGTTGGACCAGTACGTTGATCGAATCAGGCATTTGCTGCGCCCTGGGACGCGGGTGCTCACGCCTCCGCTCGGCAACGAGGTGGAGCGCGCGGAGCTCGCGCTCGCCGAGGCCCGCGCGGGCAGCAGCGCGGCGCTGGTGTCGAGTGGTGACGTAGGTATATACGCGATGGCGTCGCCGGTGCTCGAGCTGGCTGGCGATGACGTGGACGTTGTGGTCGTCCCTGGGGTTACGGCCGCGCAGGCTGCGGCTTCGTTGCTCGGGTCTCCGCTCGGGCACGACCATTGTTCGGTTAGCCTCTCCGACCTGCTGACGCCGTGGGCGGTGATCCAATCCAGAATCATGGCCGCTGCCGAAGGAGACTTCGTGGTCTCGCTCTACAACCCGCGCTCGAAGGGCCGCGACTGGCAGCTCGGAAAGGTGAAAGAGATCCTGCTCGGGCACCGTCCGTCGGACACGCCTGTCGGTATAGTAAGAGACGCCTACCGCCCGACGCAGCAGGTCATCCTCACCGATCTCGCTTCCTTGCGACCGGTAGACGTGGACATGCTGACAATCGTCGTAGTCGGAAGCTCCCAGACCAGGGTTGTGGCCGGCCGCATGGTTACCCCGAGGGGATACCTGTCGTGAAGGCTGTCTTCGCTGTTACGGACGCCTGTGCCGGATGCGGTGCCTGCATAAAGACCTGTCCGGAGAAGGCGATCCGTCCGGCTCCCAGGGACTACGGTGCGCCCCTCCTCGTCCTCGAAGACCGCTGTTCGGGATGCGCCGAGTGCGCCGAGGTCTGCCCGGTCTCGGCGTGCGTCGAGGTGCTGCTGGAGGCTGAATGAGACGCGTACATCCCATAGAGACGGAGAGCTACCGCATCCTGCGCGGGATGGTGGACTTCTCTCACCTCGGGCCGCTCTCCCGCGCCGTTGCGGAACGAGTCATCCACGCCTCGGCGGATCCGGACTACGCCGAGAGCCTCGTCCTCGACGAGGCAGCCCTGAAAGATGGGATCTCAGCCCTGCGGCGCGGCAAACTCATCGTTACCGACGTGGGGATGGTTGCGGCCGGGATCACGGGCCGCCAGACGCGATGCTTCGTCTCCGACCCCCGCGTCCGCACGTTATCCGAACGACTCGGCATCACGCGCTCTGCGGCCGGCTTCAGGCTCGCCGCAGAAGAGGTTGGTGGAGGGGCCGTCTGGGTCGTCGGGAACGCGCCGACGGCGCTCTTCGAACTGCTCGGGCTCGACGTTGCACCCTCGCTCGTGATCGGTCTTCCCGTCGGCTTCGTCGGGGCCGCTGAATCGAAGGACGATCTCGTAGCCAGCGGCCTGCCTGCCGTCGCGAATCGGGGACCGAAAGGCGGTTCCGCGGTCGCGGCGGCGGCCCTGAATGCCCTCATCTACTACGAGGAGGAATGACGTGAGGCAAACGGTAAATGTCGAAAGAAACGGCACCTACGAAACCACAGACGCCCCGGCGCTGCTGATCGTAGGCCACGGCAGCCGCGACCCTCGCGGGGTACGGGAGTTTCACGACCTGGTCGGCCTCGTGCGCCGAAGAAACCCGTCCCTGAAGGTCGAGGGAGGCTTTATCGAGCTCTCCCGCCCGCCCATCTCGGAGTGCGTGGACAGGCTTGCCGAGGATGGGACGCTAAACGTCGCTGCCGTTCCTCTGATGCTCCTGACCGCGGGCCACGCCAAGGACGATATCCCTGCGACCCTGGTGCGCGAGAAGATGGGCCACCCCAAGATGAGCTTCGGCTACGGTCGCGCCCTCGGCATAAGGCCCGAGCTTCTCGAACTGATGGAAGAGAGGATCTCCGCCGTCGTCCCCGAAGCGGAGAAGGACGAGACGGCCGTCCTGATAATCGGGCGCGGCTCCTCCGACCCCGACGCCAACTCGGACCTCTCCAAGATAGTCCGCCTGTTCTACGAAGGACGCCCTTACCCCGTAGTCGAGAGTGCCTACGTCAGCATGACCCCGCCCGACGTCGAGGAAGGGTTGGATCGCTGCTTCAAGCTAGGCGCGAAGCGCATAGTCGTCTTCTCCTACTTCCTCTTTACCGGCGTCCTCGAGGAGCGTATCCGCGGACAAGGCGAAGCCTTCGCTGCGGCGAACCACGGCGTCGAGGTGCGTTACGCAGGGTACTTCGGGCCGGACGAGAGGGTGGCTGACCTTGTGGTCGAGCGTTATACAGAGGCCGTGGAAGGAGACATCCGCATGAACTGCGACGTGTGCGTCCACCGCGTCGCCCTGCCCGGCTTCGAGGAGAAGGTCGGCGCCCCGGCCACGCCCCACCACCACCCTGACGAGCCGGGGCACCACTCGCACGGCCACCATCACTAGCCGTGTCCCTCGAAGACCGGGTAATCGAGTTTGCGGCGGAGATACCGCCCTTCGACGAGAATGCCGCGGAAGAAGCGCGAAGGCGACACCTCGGGCTCACCAAACCTCCCTTTAGCCTGGGACGGTTGGAGGAGCTTGGTGCGAGGCTCGCAGGGATGGCCGGAGAGTGCCCGCCGCCTACCCCGGAGAGCCCCGCCGTGGTTGTCTGCGCCGGGGATCACGGCGTCCTCGAACGCGGCGTCTCGCCGTGGTCGCAGGCAGTCACGGCGGCGATGGTGAGTAACTTCTGTACAGGACGGGCGGCGGTGAATGCCATCGCGAAGACGGTGGAGGCGAGGGTGAGCGTTCTCGACGTCGGGGTCGACAGCGAGCTAGAGAGGCACCCGCTGCTGCGGGCCGCAAAGGTGCGGCGTCGGACGGGCGACCTGAGTCGCGGACCTGCGATGAGCCGTGAGGAGGCTGCGCGGGCTGTGATGGCGGGGGCAGGACTCGCGAAGGAACTCGTCGAGAGCGGAGGGGTGGACCTCCTGGTTACGGGGGACATGGGCATCGGGAACACTACGCCGGCAGCGTGTCTGATCTCCGCCTTTACGGGAAGTCCGCCCGATGAGACAACGGGCCGTGGCACTGGCATCGACGACGAGACCCTCAAGCTCAAGGTTAATATCGTGGAAGAGGCGTTAGCGCTGCACGCGCCTGACGCCGAAGACCCCCTCGGGGTTCTGGCGGCGATAGGAGGATTGGAGCACGCTGCTATCGTCGGTGTGATCCTGGCCGGAGCCGTCTACGGCGTGCCTGTCGTTCTCGACGGTGTAGTCTCCAACTCCGCGGCGCTCGTAGCCCGCGCCCTCGCGTCGAATTCGGCAGAATACATCATAGCAGGCCACCGCTCCGCCGAGCCGGGGGCTCGAATAGTCCTGGAGTATCTGGAACTGGAACCGTTTCTGGATCTGGAGATGCGACTCGGTGAAGGAACGGGAGGCCTGCTTGCCGTGCCGCTCGTGCAGGCAGCGGCCAGGACGCTTACGGAGATGGCGACGTTGGAGGAGATGGGATTCGGATGAACAGTCTCTCGCCGGAGACCATCCAGGAGCTGTGCAGCCCGCTGGCCCGTGTCGTAGAGGTACACGAGGCGTTGGGCTCGACCCAGGAGCGCGCCCGCGAGCTTGCTCATGCTGGAGCACCTCATGGGACGCTTGTCATCGCGGAGGTCCAGACCGGAGGACGGGGACGGCTCGGACGGCCGTGGGGGTCTCCGAAGGGCGGACTCTGGATGTCGCTCGTGCTGCGTCCCTGGTTCGACGCGAGTCTCGCTTCCCGCATCACCCAGACGGCTGCGGTCGGGGTGGCGAAGGCGCTCTGGGAGATTGGGGTCGAGGCACGCATCAAGTGGCCCAACGACCTGCTCGCCGGCGGGAAGAAGATCTGCGGCATCCTCGCCGAATCGAGCGCGGGGAACGTCACAGAAGCCGTAAAGGAGAGGTACCTCGACTACGTCATACTCGGGGTGGGGATGAATGCCAACCTCGATCCGGCCGAGCTCGGG